>SIAQ01000030.1 GCA_009697105.1 Gemmataceae bacterium
ACCATACCCAAGTGGCCACACCCGTTCCCATTCCGAACACGGCCGTTAAGCACTTGGGGCCCATGATAGTGCGAATAGCGCGAAAGTAGGTTATCGCCGGCTTTTACCAAAACCCTCGTGGGAAACCACGGGGGTTTTGCTTTTTGCGCCGACGGTCTTCTTGTCAGGCCAAATCAATATCATTTCATTGCTGCACATTACCTCATACGACAATTGGCGGAGCCATTTTGGTTGAATCATGTTGAACCAGACTCGCCGTTGCTTGAATATGCGGAAGGTAGAACAATGATCATTTACTTTGGCAGACGATTTGACGCAGCGAGCACCGGAGGTGCCATAGTCGGTGTTCAGTGCGAGAAATGCAGCTGCGAGTATTTCTACGAACTCGCTCGCATAGGAAGGGGGAGTGGAACTGCTTCCTACGGGATTGGCTCAGAGGGCGCGAAGCTTAGAGCGGAAGGACAATCCCAACGAGATTTACAGACGCGGCTCGCGTCGGAGGCGGAACTGGTTCCTTGTCCGAAATGTAATTGGATAAATGCAGAACTCGTGCGAGGGTATCGGCAAGCTAGATATCGCGGGCTTGGCAAATTTACTTTGTATGTCAGCACCATCGGAGCCGCTATCGCTCTGCTTTGCGTGTGGGTCTTTTCGAACGGCGATCCCCGCGACCAGCATCTAGTGCCGTATTTTCTGTACGGTGGGCCGGCCTTGGTGACGGCATTTGCGACGGGGATGTTATTGCTGCGGACTTTGCTGCGTCAGCGTATTCAACCGAACCATAGGTTTCCTCAGCCGCCGAAATTGCCGGCCGGCACGCCGCCGGCGCTATTCGGGGATTCGACACGCGGGGAATTCTGGCCGGCGATATCCGACAGGCCGCCAGTGAGCGAGTGGCAGGAATTCCAGATCGGGCGCAACCTCTTTCCTTTGGTTTGTTGCGGGTGCCTGCGAACGGCCACGACGGAACACGCCCTTACCATCCCGATCGATCACGGAATCGACCTTGAAATCCCCCAGTGTGCAGAATGCGCTAAGAAGCCGCTTGCCACCGACAAGCTGGGCTGGCTTATTTTTGCGGCGATCGTACTGTTAATCGGCGGAATGACGCTCACGTTTTTCTTGGCTGACTCCGGTTTATCGTGCGTAATTAATTTCGGGTTGTTGGCCCTGTTTCTTGTCTCAGTCGTGATCATCGCCATGATCATGAAAAAACCGGGGCCCGTGGATGCCACCGTTGTTGACGTATCGCGCGGCGTCGTCCGAATCCGATTTCACAATGCCGAGTACGGACGACTTGTCGCCGAGCATGCCAAGGAAACCTCCGAACCCACTACCGAACCCGCAACTCATCCTACAACCGCAATTGAAGCAGCACTGCCGCAGCGACAACATGGTGTAAGAGAGCCGGAAACGCCAAAATGACGAAATGGCTGTTGAGCACTTGGGGCCCATGATAGTGCGAATAGCGCGAAAGTAGGTTATCGCCGGCTTTTACCAAAACTCTCGTGGGAAACCACGGGGGTTTTGTTTTTGCGCTTTGAGATCAATCTTTGAAGTTTCAATACCATTGCTCAAGGCATCGTTTTTCACTTGGGCTACGTGCCCACAGAATTGCAGTCGTGCATCGAGAGAACGCGAGTCTTGAATATGATGCGTCGTTTCTTCCAAATTCTGTTGATCATCCTCCTTGTCCTTCTTTGTATTTTTGATGTTCGACTTTACAGTGAACCGGGCACGGAGGACGCGGTCGAGCAGCTTCGTTTCCTGCGCCGGACGATTGACGATGGCTCAGCCGAAAAAATGCAGGCTCTATTTCCCGAGGGTTACTTCTTTCTGCATGCCCTCTATGGATCGGCGTGGGTTGAAATCGGATCACAGGAAAATGTAACTCCCGCCCTGCGCGACGAGGCTCGCCTTGAAGTGAAATGGGCGCTCGAGCAGCTTGATTCGCCGACAGGAACGGCGCCATTTCCGCGTGACCTGGAATTGCCTCACGGTGTGTTTCACGCAGGTTGGACGAATTGGCTTCGCGGCGGATACTTGCGACTATTTCCTGACGCTGAGCGCCCGGTTGAGGTATTGCGGTGCTTTGGTGAGAATTCCAAAACAATCGCCGACGCTTTCGACACGGCTGGCTTCCCCTATCTTCGATCGTACAAGGATAAAGCGTGGCCGGTCGATAGCGTCGTCGCCATCGCGTCTTTAAGGCTTCACGATCACCTGTTGCCTGCTCGTTTTGAGGCGACGGTGGCACGATGGCGCAGTCAAGTTCAAACGCGACTTGATCCAGAGACGGGATTGTTGCCTCATCGTGTGGATCCGCAGACAGGCGCAATTCTTCAAGGCTCGCGGGGTTCATCGCAATCGCTTTTGCTACGCTTTTTGCTGGAAATCGATCCAGAGATGGGCCGCGAGCACTACGTCGTTTTCCGTACGCGCTTCGTACCCGGGGCGTGGATCCTGCCTGGCACACGCGAATATCCGATCGGCACGGAAGGCATTGGCGACATCGATTCGGGGCCGCTTGTCATGGGCGTGAGCCTGTCCGCATCGGTGGTAAGCATTGCGCCGGCACGGATGGTAAACGATCACAACCTTGCGCTGCCGTACTTTCAACTGGGCGAGGCGATTGGATTGCCGATTTCCTGGCAAGGTGAGCGACGTTACGTTTTTGGGCGATTGCCGATCGCCGATGCGTTTCTTGTGTATTCGCGTATCGCTACCGCTTGGGTTACGGCCCCAGATTCGGTCACGACAGAGCCGATCGTTCCGTGGGGGTGGAGGTTGGGCTGGCACTTCTTGACAATATTGCCAATCGCGGGGTTGCTGATGCTCACGCGCAGGCGGCGCGGTTGTTCGCCGGATACTGGTCCTTCAACACCTGGGACCGAGACTCTGGGAAAATAGGTTTTGCCGAATTACTGATTTCTTCCCGCCGGGTTTGCTCGTTCATTTCTTCGCGATTTCAATTGAATTCGATACAAAAACAATCGACTTAGCTTTCTCCCTCCGTTCTGGAAACCTGTCATGATATTTCAATATCCAATACCTTTGGCCACGTTCCTACTTCTTTTTTCCGCTCAAATGGCAATGGCCCAGCCCGCAAGCAAAGATCCAAAGGCCACGCCCGCCAAGCTTTCGCCTGCCGAATCGGCGCGGGCGTTCAAAGTCGCTGACGACCTGCGTATCGATCAGATTCTCGCGGAGCCGATTGTCAAGCAGCCGCTGTCGATGACGTTTGACGAGCGTGGCCGATTGTGGGTCGTGCAGTATTTGCAGTATCCGCATCCAGCTGGGCTGAAGATTTTGAGCCGGGATCAGTTTTGGCGTGTCGTCTATGACAAAGTGCCCGCGGCGCCGCCAAACCATGTGCGCGGGCGCGACGTGATTTCGATTCACGAGGACACCAAGGGAAACGGCGTCTTCGACAAACACACCGTGTTCCTCGACGGGCTGAACATCGCCACCTCCGTCGCGCTGGGTCGCGGCGGCGTGTGGGTACTGAATCCTCCCTATCTCCTGTTTTACCCCACCAAGCCCGGTTCCGACACGCCGGCCGGCGATCCCGTTGTCCATCTGCAAGGCTTCGGCCTGGAGGACACGCACAGCTGTGCTAATAGCCTGCGCTGGGGCCCCGACGGCTGGCTGTACGGTGCACACGGCAGCACGGTATCGGCTCATGTCACTCGGCCCGGCATCAAGGAACCTCCGGTGCAGATGATCGGCCAGCACATCTGGCGTTATCATCCTGAGAAGAAGAAATTCGAAATCTACGCCGAGGGCGGCGGCAATGCCTTCGGCGTCGAGATCGACGAGAAGGGGCGAGTTTATTCCGGCCACAACGGCGGTGACACGCGCGGCTTCCATTATGTGCAGGGCGCGTCCTATCGCAAGGGCTTCGAGAAGCATGGCGTGCTCGCCAATCCCTATTCTTTCGGTTTCTTCGAGGCGATGAAGTCGAACAAGCTGCAACGCTTCAGCCATACCTGGGTGCTCAACGAAGCCGAGAGTTTGCCGGCGAAGTATCGGGGGAACATCTTCGCGGTCGAGCCGTTGCAGGGCAGGGTGATGCTAAGCGAGGTCTCTGCGGATCGCTCGTCGTTTCAGACCAAGGATCTCGGGCCGGTGGTGGCCAGCAGCGATACCTGGTTCCGCCCCGTGGACATCAAACCGGCGCCGGATGGTTCGCTCTTCGTCGCCGATTTTTACGAAGCGAAGATCGCGCATGGCGGCCACAACGATGGCGTCATCGACCGCGACACGGGACGCATCTACCGCCTGAGCGCGAAGGATGCGACGCCGCGCACACCGTTCGATCTCGGCAAAAAAACTTCGGCGGAACTCGTCGCGCTGTTGGCGAGTGCGAATCGCTGGGAGCGCCAAACCGCGCTGCGATTGTTGGGCGATCGCAAGGACAAGTCCGTCGTCCCTGATCTGAAGAAGAAGCTTTTGAACAGCATCGGCCAAACGGCGCTGGAGTCGTTGTGGGCGCTCAATCTCATCGGTGCACACGATCGCGAGCTCGCCACGCTCTTGGTCGCCCACAAGGAACCGTGGGTGCGGGCGTGGAATATTCGCTTGCTTGCGGATGATAATAAGCTCGGCTTTCCCGTGGCTCAATTGCCCGAGTGTCTGGAGCCTACACGGCAGGTGCGCGTGCAATACGCCGCCAGTGCAAAACGCCTTACCGTAGCCGAGGGTTTGCCGATCGTGCAGAGCCTGCTGATGCGCGACGAGGATGCGGGCGACATCCATGTGCCGTTGTTGTTGTGGTGGGCGATCGAAGTACATTGCAGCAAGGAGCGCGATAAGGTGCTCGACATGTTCCGCGACTCGTTTCTGTGGCGTGCGAAAATTGTGGAGGAGACCATACTTCCTCGTTTGATGAAGCGCTTCGCGATGGCGGGGTCACAGAAAGACTACCAGACGTGTGTCGAGTTGTTTCGCCTCGCGCCGGAGAAAAAGCATAGTCAGATTTTACTCAATAGTTTCGAGGAAGCGTTCAAGGGCCGATCGATCGCGGGATTACCGAACGAATTGTTGGCCGAGATCGCGAAGCTCGGCGGCGGGTCGATTGCGTTTGCCGTGCGCCAGGGCAAGGCCGATGCGATCGACAAAGCGCTCGGGCTGATCGCGAATGGCAAGACGCCGGTCGTTGAGCGCGTTGAGTTGATCGAGATTCTCGGCGAATCGAAACAACCGCGCTGCGTGCCGCCGTTGCTCGCGCTATTAGGTGCGAAGGAGACCGAAGCGATTCACAAGGCGGTGCTCGGCTCGTTGCAAGCGTACAAGGACGATCGCATTGGCGCCGACGTGGTCAAGTTACTGCCGAGCCTCACCGCCGAGGTGCGCGACGTTGCTGAGTCGCTCTTGGTCGGGCGCCGTGAGTGGAGTCGGCAGTTTGTGTCGGCGATCGACAGCGGCGCGATCGCGGCGAAATCGGTGCCGTTGGCGACGCTGCGAAAACTGCTGCTCCACCGCGACGATCAGATCGCCGGCCTCGTGAAGAAACACTTCGGCGAGATCAAGGGCGCTACCACTGCTCAGATGCGGCAAGAAATCGACCGATTGGCCGCGATTGCCACCGAAGGCAAGGCCGATCCGTATGTAGGGAAAAAGATTTATACCGCGCGATGCGCCAACTGTCACGCACTTCACGCGGTGGGGGGCAACGTCGGGCCGGACCTGACGCCGTTCAAACGCGATGACGTGGGCAATCTTCTTATTCACATCGTCAATCCGAATGCCGAGATCCGCGAGGGGTATGAGTCGTCGGTCGTCATCACGGAAAGTGGGCGGACGCTCACGGGCATCGTCGTCGAAAAGGACGCGCGCATCGTGGTGCTGAAGACCTCCGACGGCCAGCGGGTGGTGTTGCCGAAGGACGACATCGAGACGCTGGCGGCGAGCGGCATTTCGCTCATGCCGGAGGGGTTGCTGCAAGGATTGAGCGACCAGGAGGTGCGCGATCTGTTTGGGTACATTCGGTCAGGTCAGCCGCTGAATGAGAGGAAGAAGTAGCGTGGACACTGATCGCCTGGCAATCGCGTGATGGCTCGTGTATGATGGGTGAGAGAAATAACGCAGTCAAACAGGGAGCCACGATGATAGCACTTAGTCCAGATCAGGTTCAAGCGCTGCGATCGTCGCAAGACGATACGCTCTGCGTTATCAATCCACTGACGAAACAGAAATACATGCTGTTGCCGTTTGAAGAATATGGGCGATTGTTTGACGAAAAGGCGAAACACGACGAGTGGACGGAGACGGAACAAGGGGATTTGCGATCGGCCGCTTGTGAACTTCTGGATTCATTCGAGAAATAGCCATGAGCTACCAACGTGGCGATGTCGTGATGACGCGGATACCGCATACGAGCGGCGACCGCGGGAAAAAACGCCCAGCGGTGATTGTTCAGGCAGATCCGTACAACATCAAACTCCGGCATTTCATCGTTGCGGAGATCACGACAAATCTTGCCGTTGCCTCGGATGCTTTTGGTTTCCGCATCGACATCTCGACGCCCGATGGGATCGCGACGGGATTGAGTCAAGATTCCGCCATTTGCTGTTTGTTTTTGGCGACCGTGGGCGAGGGTGTGATTACACAGGTGATCGGTTCGCTCTCGCCAAATTTGCTGAGGCAGCTCGACGATTGTCTGAAAACGGCGTTGCAGATAACCTAGCCTTGCCGACGAGAGAAATATTTGCCGGCAGAAAGAGAACATGACATGGCCAAGTCGATCCAAACTGGTGCCAAGAATGGGCACAAAAAGTCGTCGAGTCCCACGGTCGCGCCAACTCCGAAAGCATGGCATGGCCATCTTAACGCCTATCCCGACAAGCAACGGCTTGTCTTTTCGGATGAGAATGAGTTGGAGAAAGCGATCGATCTGCTCTGGACGGACGAGTTGCGTCACTTGCCGCACGATTCGCCGGATGGCCGTTCGCTGGTGATTCCTGCCGATGCGGTTGCCTGCTTCACGCTAGCGGGATTGAAATTCACTTCGCGCAAGCTGCGATCGGTGGCCGATTTCTCCGCGGAAGAGATTGCCCGTCTTCGCCGATAGAACTACGATTGCGGTGCGGAGATCTCGCCATCGCAGGACGAAGTCTGGGTTGTCGCGCATCCGATTCTGCGGCAAGATTGAGGTCCGCGCTCGCCGAAGGCGAGCGGCTAAACAAGTCGGTTTGCCGAGGTTCCCACCATGCGCATCGCGGTATTCGGCGGCATCTATAGCAATCACATCGCCCTTGAATCGGCTCTCATTGACGCTCGGCGGCGAGGCGTCGATGCCATCTATTGCCTCGGCGATCTCGGTGCGTTTGGGCCGTTCCCCGATCGCGTTTTTCCGTTGCTTCGCGAATATGGCGTTTTGTGCATCCAGGGCAACTACGACAACTCGATCGGCAACGGCCTGGCCGACTGCCAGTGCGGCTATACCGATCCGCGCGACAATCATTTCGCACGCATCAGTTACGCTTACACCTTCGCCAACACCAGCCTGGCCAATCGCGCCTGGCTGCGCGACATGCCGGGCGAACGGCGTGTCACGCTTGGCGATTGCCGAGTGTTGATGTGCCACGGCAGTCCTCGGCGGACCAACGAGTTTCTGTGGGAATCGACGACGTCGTCCGCGTTTCTCGAACGGCTGTTCGACGAAGCTCAAGCTGATGTCGTGTTGGCAACGCACACCGGCATCAAATGGCAGCGCGAACTGAGCGGTGGGCGACGATTCGTCAACGTCGGTGTGTTGGGGCGACCGGAGAACGATGGGACGACACGAGTTTGGTATGCGGTGTTGAATGATGCTCCGAACCTGACCGTCGAGTTCGTGCCAGTGGAATATGACCATGCACGATTGGCCGGCGAGATGCATGCGGAACGGTTGCCCGAGGAGTTTGTGCAAACTGTGCAAACCGGGTGGTGGACGACGTGTTTGGAGATACTGCCGGCGAAGGAGCGATTGCGAGGGCGGTATTGACGCAATCAAATATCGTGGAATTCCTTTTGCACTGTCACAATCGGATTGGCTATAATAGACGGAGAGGAATCATTGAGGGCGCCCTGCAAGCGTTAAGACGGAAGCGGCACAGATCGACGACAATTATATTTGGCGACAGTGAAAAAATGACCCCATTCCAAACCTGGCTACAATCCGATTCGCGTCGGTGGGCGCATTCGGTGAGGCTCGTTACTACTCGGCCCCCCAACAAAGGCGAGTAACTTGAGCATTTTCAATAAATCCGACGCTCTAGAGTTAAAATATCTCGTTGAGCTTCTGGCAAAACGAGATATCGGATTTCGGGTATTCGGTTCGGGTGGCCAATATGGGCACAATTATCGACTACTACCGACACTACATTATACAGAATTAATTGCGTTTGAACGAAAGCATGGCATCCAGTTACCTGATGACTACCGGCAATACTTGACTCACGTGGCGAATGGTGGGGCTGGGCCTTCTTATGGAATAACCAGTCTGGAATATGCTGCAAGGGAATCGACATTGGACTTGCCGTTTCCGTGGACGGAGAGAACCGAATTGGCGACCAATTCGGACTTCGAACTCTGGGATAAACATCCTGGATTTCTTGAACTTTGCCACCTGGGTTGCGGATATTATTACTTGTTGATCGTTAATGGAATGACGAAAGGCATGATTTGGCACGATATTCTCGCAGCAACCAATGAGATCATCCCATTGGGGAAACCGTCCCATCAGTGGTACAGGGAATGGGTAGACGAGAAGCTACGATGTTTGGACAAAGAACCATTACTTGACAAGATCACGATTGGAATGCCGCTGGGAATCCTAGTTGAAAATCTCGGACCAGTTGCAGATACGTGGTTTGGTAGTGGATCGCCGCCCAAGAAATTTGTTTGTTTCCAAGACGCTATTGCCTCATTCGTGATTGACGAAAATGATCTAGTGAAAGAAATGACGCGGTTTAATCTTTAAGACAGCTCCAAGGTGATTCAATGAACCTGTTTCGATCTTTTTCAGAGAATCTCACTCGCCGCCATTTCTTCACGACTGGCTCAAATGCCGTCGGGTTCGCGGCGCTGGCGTCGCTGCTTGGCCAAGATCAGGCCTCCGCACAGGACGCCACAGGCATCAACGCCGCGTTGCCTCGCACCCATCTCCCGGCGACGGCGAAACACGTGATCTACCTGCACACGGTCGGCGGGCCGCCGCAGATGGACCTTTTTGACTACAAACCGCAAATGCGGCGCTACTTCGATGTCGAACTGCCCGATTCCGTTCGCATGGGCCAACGGCTGACAACGATGACCTCCGGCCAGGCGCGCTTCCCAATAGCGCCGTCGAAATTTCGTTTCGCTCGTCATGGCCAGTGCGGCATGTGGCTGTCGGAACTGTTGCCCTACACGTCGCGCATGGTTGACGACATGTGCTTCATCCGTTCGATGAACACCGAGGCGATCAATCACGAGCCGGCGATCACCCTCATGCAAACGGGCAACCAGGTCACCGGTCGGCCGTGCCTGGGAGCGTGGGCGTCCTATGGCCTTGGGTCGCTCAACCAGAATCTGCCGACGTTCGTCGTGCTCGTCGCACGGCCCAGCAATCAAGAACAGGTGCAGGCGATCTCCGCTCGGCTATGGCAATCGGGCTACCTTCCCGGCGAACATGCGGGCTGCTCGTTTCGCTCTGCGGGCGATCCGATCCTGTACATCAACAATCCGCCAGGCGTCTCGACCGAAGTGCGGCGCCGCACGCTTGACGGGTTGCGACAATTGAACGAACTGAATCAACAGAACGTCGGCGATCCCGAAACGCACACGCGCATTCAGCAATACGAGATGGCGTTCCGCATGCAGGCGAGCGTGCCCGAACTGACCGACCTCCGCAGCGAGCCGGAATCGACGTTCCGCCTCTACGGCGAAGCCGCTCGCAACCCCGGCACGTTTGCAAACGTCGCCTTGCAAGCGCGGCGCATGGTCGAACGCGGTGTACGGTTCATTCAGGTCTACCACAACAACTGGGACACACACTCGAACGTCGCTGGTCGGCTGCCCGATCAGTGCCGGGATGTCGATCAAGCGTGCTGGGGCCTGGTGCAGGATTTGAAGCACCGGGGATTGTTCGATTCGACGCTCATCATCTGGGGCGGTGAGTTTGGCCGGACGATTTACTCGCAAGGTGGGCTGACCGCGCAGAACTATGGCCGCGATCATCACCCGCGCTGTTTCACAATGTGGATGGCAGGCGGTGGTTCGCGCGGTGGGCAGATCTACGGCGAGACCGATGACTTCTCGTACAACATCACCGAGAACCCCGTACACATCCGCGACTTCCACGCCACGATTCTGCAACTGCTCGGCATCGATCACACACGGTTCTCGTACCGCCATCAAGGTTTGGACCAGCGGCTTACGGGCGTCGAGCCGGCCCACGTGATCCGCGATCTGGTGGCGTAGCGAAATGTGCCGACGCACTACGAGCCGGAAGCGTAAGCGACGGACTGGAGAAATCCGTCGCTTACGCTTCCGGCTCGTGTTATTGTCGGGCTCGTCATTCTTATACTACTTCGCGCGGATGTCATAGCAGAGGATTTGGTCGTTACCACGGAGGTAGAGCTTGCCGTTGTAGATGACGGGGTGCGGCCAACCGTTGCCTGCGATTTGCGGGCGGAAGCTTGATTTGAGGGTATAGCCTTTGGGCGTGGCTTCGATGAGGGCCATGTCGCCGCTCTCGTAGCGGAAATAGAGATGGCCGTCGGCGTACATGACAGCGGCAGAGCCGCCGCCTACGCCGCGTTCCGGGGCCCAGGCGAATTTGCCGGTCTTCCAATCGAGGCAGAACGGGAAGCCCTGGTTGTGACCGTGACCGCCGTAGATGTGATCGCCGAGCATGACCATGCCGCCGTGATGGTTCTGGAGTTCTTTGTTTTTGAAGTAATATTGTTCTTCGACTTTGATGCCGCCGGTGCCCGAGGGGACGAGTTTGAGCAGGGCCGAGCCGCCGTCGCCGTAGCCGGTGCTGCCGAAGACGTATTCGCCTTTGACGAGTGCGGTGGGGGCGTTGGAGGTGCCGTTGGCGATTTTGTTGTAGTTCCAGAGGAACTTGCCGGTCTCGGCGTCGACGCCGAAGAGGCCGAGCTGTTTGTGAGCGAGGATGATGTACATTTTGACGTCGCCGGCTTCGGTTTTGACGATCGAGCCGTGGCCTGTGCCGTCATTGATGGGAGCTTCGCTGATCCAATAGGTATCGCCGGTGAGTTTGTTGAGGGCGACCATGCAGGCTTTTTTGCCGCCCGGAGCGACGACGACTTTGTCACCGTCGATGAACGGCGATTCAGAGTACCCGCCGAAGCCGGGGACTTTGCCGCCGAAGTCCTTGGCGAGTTCTTTGGACCAAAGGATGGCACCGTCAGCGATTTTGAGGCAGACGAGCTTGCCCTGGGTGGTGAGGACGTAGGCGCGATCACCGTCGATGGTGGGAGTGGAGCGTGTGCCGCCGCCCGGGCCGCCGTTCGAGGGTGGGCCGATGACGGTTTTCCAGATTTCTTTACCCGACTCGGCATCAAGGCAATACATTTCAACGCTGATGCCTTTGTTGGCTTTCTTCTTGCCGGCTTTGCCTGCTTTGTCCTTGAAATCGACTTCAATTACTTTCGCGACGTCGCCGATGGTGTAGATCTTGCCGCCGACGATAGCGAGGCTGGAAAGCCCCAGGCCAACGGACGGTTCCTTGTTGACTTTCTTGGAATCCCAGAGCAGCGTCGGGCCGCCCTTGGGCCATGCGGTGAGCAAGCCTTTTTCGGTGGAGATGGCGTTACGCTGCGGGCCACGCCATTGCGTCCAATCGTCGGCGTGGACCATTGTGACGGAAACGAAAACGAGGCCGGCAAAGGCGGCTTGTGCGAGACGAAACATGCAACACTCCGAAACAGGTAGGATGGCGGGAGGAAACGTCGGTAGGCAGATACTATCTAATGAAACCCCAGCCACGCGGACAAGTATCGGCGGCGCGAATCGTGATACGTTGCGACTCGCTTCGTTTAGCCGCGACGCGCCAGCGGAGCGTGCCCCCCCCGCGCTCTGCTGGCGCGTCGCGGCTAAACGAAAGCTCGCGAACGGACGCCGCTGATGAATTTAAGGCGCGAACATCTCGCTCAATACCTCCAGAACCTCCGCCGCGGTTTTGTTGTCCAGTCGTCCCAGCTTCTTGATTAGTCGCTGTTGATCGACGGCACGAATCCGATCCAGCACCACCTGTCCGTTCTTGACCTTGAATCGACAGGCGACCCGCGTGGGATACGCCTGGCCTTCCGTCGTCAGCGGAGCGACGATAACGGTTCGGATATGATGGTTCATCTCGTCGGGCGAGACAATCACGCATGGCCTGGTCTTCTTGATTTCGACGCCCACCGTGGGGTCCAGGTTGACCAAGTACACTTCAAAGCGGCTCACTACCATTCCCATTCCTCCTTGTCCCATTCGGACAGAGCTGGAGGATCGTCGGCAAATAGGGTGTCATCCCCACGCTTGGCCATTTCTTGAAAAGCCTCGGCCCAGCCGGCGCGCGGATAGCGGGCTGGTCGAATCACCAGCATGCCGCGCTTGGCGGTGAGCTCGACATCGCCTTTCAAGCCGGCAGTTTCGAGGAGCGGTTTGGGGATGCGAACACCCTGCGAATTTCCGATACAAACGATACGGGCCTTCATGCGGAAGCCTCCAGTGACTACATTGTAACTACTAGAGGCGAGGCAAGCAACCTCGAAAAAAAAGCCCGTGAGATATCTCAAGCGCCCGGCCGACACACTTGCGTTTGACACCCTACATCCTGCCGACCCACCCCTCCCGCGCCCGCTTTTTCCATTTCCCCATGTCCCGCACTCGCCGCTTCCATAAATTGGTCCCTATTCTTTGCCGGCTTGGTTTTCGTCGCGGCCCGGAGGTGTTTCTTGCTGCTCTACTTCAGTTTTTCGCTCTTTATGAGCGCCATGCTACTGTTTCTCGTGCAACCGATGATCGGCAAGATGATCTTGCCACAACTCGGCGGCACGCCGGCGGTGTGGAACACGTGTATGGTCTTCTTCCAGGGCGTGTTGCTCGTCGGCTATGGCTATACGCATCTATTGACGACAACGCAACCAGCGCGACGGCAAGTGATAATCCAGGGCGTGCTGTTGTTTCTGCCGTTCCTGGTGCTGCCGTTCTCGCTGGGAGAATGGAACCCGCCGACCGATTCGAATCCGATCTTTGCGCTGATCTTCAAGCTGACCCTAATGGTCGGCTTGCCGTTCTTTCTTGTCTCGACGACGGCGCCGCTGTTGCAAAAGTGGTTCATTCACACCGACCACCCAGCCGCGGCGGACCCGTACTTCCTTTACGGGGCGAGCAACTTTGGCAGCATGCTGAGCCTGGCGCTGTACCCGACGGTGGTTGAGCCGTTCTTGCAGGTGTCGCCGTTGGAGGACGAATCGACCTACCGCACGCAGGTCCACTTGTGGACGGCGGGCTATGCGACGTTCGTAGCTCTTGTCGGTGGCTGTGCCTATGTGGTTTGGAAAGCACTGCAGCGAAAAGCCGCCGCGCCAGGCCAACCGACACCAATCGCCGCACCGACGCCCGCTCCGACTTCCGCCCTCGCCATGGCGGTGACGACATCGAAACGGCGCGGCGCCCGCCTTGGCAGCGACACGTCGGCGAAGCCAGGCGAGACGCCGGCGCCGAGCGAAAAGCTTCCAGATGTCACGCTGCCGAATTTGAGCGATGATCTCACACTCTGGCGCCGGCTACGCTGGATCGGCCTCGCCGCGGCACCGTCGAGTCTCATGCTCGGCGTTACGAACTACATGACGACCGACATCGCCGCCATCGCCTCGTTCTGGATCATTCCGCTGGCGCTGTACCTGTTGACGTTCATCCTCGTGTTCGCCCGTTGGCCGGTGGTCTGGGTCGGCACGCCGCATAACGTCATGATGTTCTTGCAGCCGATGGTGCTGCTGCTGCTTATCTTGAAGATGATCGCCAATGTCACCCTGCCGCCGAAGTGGGGGATGTGGGAAACGCCGCTGGCCTTTGCCCTGAACCTCGGCGCCTTCATGACGACCACACTGATGTGTCACGGCGAACTGGCGAAAGATCGTCCGAGCACGAAGCACCTCACCGAATTCTTCTTCTTCATGTCGCTCGGCGGCGTCCTGGGCGGGCTGTTCAACTCGTTCTTCGCACCCGTGTTCTTCCAGTACGGGCTATGGGAATACCCTGCCGCGATGGCGTTCGCATGCGTGCTGCGCTCGAACCTTGTCGATCAACCGATGACGTTGATCCCGGGCGACTCGACGGCCGAGAAAACGACCAAACTCGGGATCGGCCTCGACTATTTCATCCCCATTCTGATGGGCATTGCCTCGTACTGGGCCATTTACGTTGGCGACCATTACGTCAGTCAATATTCGCTTCTGCGCCGCTCTTACCTCATCGCGGTGCTCGTCATCCTCACGCTCGCCCTGTCGTTGCGTCCAGTACGGTTTGGCTTGAGCATCGCGGCACTGTTTATCGGCAGTTTTGCCTATGATCGCGTGTACGATTCGTTCGTCTACGAAGGCCGCGGGTTCTTCGGCTTGATGCGCGTGCGCGAGGACAAAGGTAGCTGGTCGAAGTTGCCGCAATTGAGAGAGAATCACGAAGTCCCCTACGAGTGGAAGAAATATCGCACGCTGATTCACGGCGGCATCAACCACGGTCGGCAGATCGTGAGTTACAAGGACAACCGGGCGATTTGGGCGCTGCAGCCTGCCAATAACGTCGCCGTCATGGCGATGCCATTCGGCGGCCCGTTCCAGGCGGCGAGTTTTTGGCTCCTGGATCGCTCGATTCCCGATTTTGAATCCGACGAGATGACACGCAAAAAACGCCGCGAGCCGATCACCTACTTCCACGAGCGCAACGGCATCGCGGAGCTGTACTACAAACTTTCCTGGCCGACGGCTCAGCCGTTGACGGAAGAGTACAACATGACCGGCGCGTCCGATGGGCGGATGGCGGCGTCGATGGTTGGCCTGGCGACAGGCCCGTTTGCAAGCTCCACCATGCTGGCCAACCTGCAATCCGAACCGCCGTTGGCCGTGCTCGGCCTGGGCACGGGCATCCTCGCCTGTTACGCCAAGCCGTTGCAACATGTTGACATCTTCGAGATCGATCCGCTGGTGAAGGACCTATCCGTTCCGAAGGGCTACATCCCGCCCTGGCATGAGGAACGTTTGAAAAGGGACGAAAACGGCGACCTCGTGAAGTACAAGGTTCCCGATCCGGTGTTCTACTTCGTACAGGACGCCACCGAACGCTGGGCCAAGGTTGACATCAAGCTCGGCGACGGCCGACTGGTGATGAAGAACCTCAAGGACCAAAAAGGCCTCTCGTACTACGAAAAGTATTACCACGTGATCGCGCTCGATGCCTTCAGTTCGGACGCGATTCCGGTGCATCTCTTGACCAGGGACGCCGTCAAGCTGTACCTCGACAAGCTGGCCGACGGCGGCGTGCTGATCTTCAATACGACCAACCGCTATGTGCGCATCGAAGGCGTGTTGGCGGCGATCGCGAAGGACCTCGACCTCGAGTGTCTGAACTGCCCGGATTACACCTTCAATTTCGACCATCCTGATCGGTTCTCAGCCGATTGGCTGGTAATGAGGCGTAAGGGCGAACACGGCAATGGCGGGCCGCCGCTCGCGCAGCGTTTAGAGAGAGAGCGACCGTGGAAGGCCTGGACGGGCGTGGTCGTGCCGCCGCCGGAAGGCAAAGGCGCGAAGGAACTTCGCTGGCAGAGCATCGACCCTATGCCTGGCCCCGTGTGGACCGACGGCTATTCCAACATGCTCAATCCGAGCGTCATGCCCTGGATCAGGCCCTGGCGGCGGTGAGCGCTGACCCGTTTACGTTTAGCGCTCGATGGGTGTCACGCCTTCGGGAATGTCCGGCGAGCGCTAAACTTAAACAAGAATATTTCCAAAAATGAGTGGAACATTCCGCCCGGCATCGTCCAATACTATGGGACATCTTCCGAGGCCGACGCCATGGACACGACCGCGATAACACTACCGTATCTCGCCGACGCTGCCGTTGCCGAATTGCCGCGCACCGATGGGCAGCTTCTCGACATTTTCCTTTGCCGAAAAGACCAGGACGCCTTCGCTGAGCTTGTGCATCGCCACGGCGCGATGGTGCTGGGCGTCTGTCGGCGTGTGCTGGATGACGCCCATGCCGCCGAGGATTGCTTCCAGGCGGTGTTCCTCGTGCTGATGCGCAAGGCCGACACGATCCTGCCGCGCGAAATGGTCGGCAACTGGCTGTACGGCGTCGCCTATCGCACGGCACTCGAAGCGTGCAAACAAGCGATTCGCCGCAAAAACCTCGAAAAGAAGAAACAAGCCATGCCTGCTCCCGAACCGCGCGACGCGCTGTGGCAGGAACTCCAGCCGCTGCTCGATCAGGAACTGAATCGGCTGCCGGACAAGTATCGCTTCGTCATCGTGGCATGCGATCTGGAATGTAGGCCGCGCCGTGAAGTCGCCGCGATGCTCGACGTTCCGGAAGGCACGGTCGCCAGTCGGCTGTCGCGCGGGCGGGATCTACTGGCGAAGCGGTTGCGGCGGTATGCGCTCACGGTCTCGCCGGGCTTGCTGGCGATGCTGTTGGCGCGTCATGCCGAGGAGGTCGTCGTTCCGCCGCACCTGATCCAGGCGGCGACCGTTGGCGTGACGGGTACCCAGGCGAAGGTTCTCGCGGATACCGTGACACGCGGATTTTGGCTCGCCAAGATGAAGCTCGCCGTGGCCGTTGCGCTGATCGTTGCGATTCTGTGCGTCGGCGTCGCCACACTTGTGCCCATCGCGTTTGCGGAGCGCGAAAACGTCGGCAAACCCGCGATCGTAACAGGCGAGAAGCCGGTGCATCTGCGCGACTGCGTCATCCAATCGATTGACTGGACCAATCGCGTCGTTCGCCTTGTTTCGTTGGGCGAGTCGAGCGCCGCTCCGCCAATTGATGTGCGGATCGATGAAGACACCGTCGTTCTCATTGACGGCGAGAAACGCGGCTTCGCCGATCTGCAACCGGGCATGTCGATCAACCTCGATCTGCATCGGCAGAAAGGCGACATCGATCGCGCGATGCGCATCGAAACCGTCGGCGCCTGGTCGCCGGGCTATGTCAGCGCGGTGGATGGCGACTCGATTACCGTTCGCGTCGGCGACAAGACCGTCAATGTCAAACCTGGCGTGTCGTTATTCATCGATGGCAAGAAAGCCAAGCCGGGCGACATTAAAGTGAAGATGCGGGTCGAGCTTCAGGTCTCGCCCAAGAAGAATACGGTGCAGGTGATTAAAGCGATGGGGCCGAAGATCACTGGCGTGCTCAAGAGCATCGATTCCAAGCAAGGCACGCTGGCGGTCGGCACCGACGCCCATCGTCTCGCGGATGAGCTTCACGTCGTCCACGACGGCAAGCACGCCAAGCTCGTCGACCTGCCGATGGGTTCGCGCGTGGCGGTGCAATTGTCCGCCGACCGCGCCGACAGCCGGGTTGTCGGCGTGACGACGCTGCGGGAGTAAGCTATTTCTTGTATTCCGCTTGCGGCTTAGCGCTCAAGTGGGATGTTCCGAGCGCTAAGCCGCAAGCGGAAAACAAAAAAGCAGCGATTTGCATCCTGCCCACGAACGATGAAATTCCTAGAATACTTTTTTGATTTCCTGACCGAAATCGACATCCCTCACCGGCGAGCTTGCTCGCCGATGTTAGTTGTTGTATGTGGAGGTGGCACTTGGCTCTGCCGATTTTTGCAGTTACCCTGTTCGTCAGCGCGTTTCTCCTGTTCCTCGTCCAACCGATGATCGGCAAGCTCATTCTGCCGAAACTCGGCGGCACGCCGATGGTCTGGAACACCTGCATGGTGTTCTTTCAATCGGTGCTGCTGCTCGGTTATGCCTACACGCATACCATCAGTACGCGTTTGAAACTGCGGCCACAGCTGATGTTTCACAGTGTATTGTTGCTGCTGCCCATCATCATGATGTCTATTTTTCCGTTTTATAGCTACGTGCAGGACAGCTTCGATCCGACCACCGAAGGCAATCCGATCGTCGATACGCTGATCTGCCTGGCGATTGTCGTCGGCGTGCCGTTCTTTGTTGTCTCGACCAGCGCTCCGCTGTTGCAGAAATGGTTCGCCTACAGCGGCGAGCCGGCTGCGAAGGATCCCTACTTCCTCTATGGGGCCAGCAACCTGGGTAGCATGCTGTCGCTGATTTTGTACCCGTTCGTGATCGAGCCGATGACGTTGCTACCAACGCAAACCACAATCTGGTTCGTGGGTTACATCATTTTCGCGGCGATGGTGATATTCTGTGCGTACAAGATATACCTGATCGCGCCATCGGATGATGCGATCGCCGCAGTGGCCTCCGCGGAATCGTCCGCACTGGCACCGGTCGAATCGGAACCAATTCCCGCGCCCGCTCCCGTGGCGCCTGCTCAGGCGAGCACTGCCGTCAAGAGCGGCGACGCTCCCGCGAAAGGCGGCGCGCGGCGCAAAGCAATCAAACTGCCCGGCCAGGCCGACACGACGCCCTCCATCGCCGAGCCGATGATCCGAACGCCGAACGTCCTCTCCGGTGCGACGGCGCCGATGACTGCTTGGCGGCGCATCCGCTGGGTGCTTTTGGCGATGGTTCCCTCCAGCCTCATGCTCGGCGTCACCAGTTACGTCTCCACCGACCTGTCGCCGTTCCCGCTCGTCTGGGCGATTCCACTGTCACTGTACCTGCTGTCGTTCATTCTTGTTTTCATGCAGATGTGGACGCAGAAGCGGTTCCCGTTGGTCAACCCTGAAGGCTACACCTTCCACCAGATCACGGTCTATGCATTGCACCCGCTCGGCCTTGTCGCGCTGTGCTTTATCGTAATGAAGGGCGGGTTCGACCCGTTCTTCGCCACCACGATCGTGATGCTCGGTTTCTTCGCCTCGGCCATGGCGTGTCACGGCGAATTGGCGGTCGATCGGCCCAGTCCACGCTATTTGACCGAGTTCTTCTTGCTTATGTCGGTTGGTGGTATGTTGGGCGGCGTGTTTAACAGCCTCATTGCGCCAAATCTATTCGAGACGGGCGTCTGGGAATTCCATATCGCCATCGTCCTCGCTGCCATGGTTCGTCCGCAGTATGTACAGAGTGGTTGGTTTGACGAGCTGGTCCTCAGTGCCTTCTCGGGCTTCAAGGACTGGACCGTCAGTCAAGGCGATGAGCTTGCGAAGTCGTCCGGACGCCCGGCTCCGCGCAGTACCTACATGTTTAACTACTTTCTCGACGTGGTGCTCGGCCTATTCGTGCTCGCCTTGGCGTATTACCTCACGACGAAGTATTCCGCGCGCTACCGCGACACGCAGGATAACACGCTCAGAATCATGAAGTTCATCGGCCTGCCGATGACCAGCAAATGGCTGGCGATTACGTCGAACGTTTTGACGATCGGCATCCCCGCGATATTCTGCTTCTTCTACGCCGGCCGGCCGGTCCGCATTACCATCGCGATTGCTGGGCTATTGCTCGGCAGCCTGTATTTCGCCTCGCGCGATGATGCCCGCGAAACGCTTGAATCGCGGCGAACGTACTTCGGCATTCTCCGCGTCATGAAAGACGTGGAGTATGTGCGCGACGAAGAGGAAGTTCGCCACATGACCAAGGGCGGCGTCCAGGATTTGGCCTATCCGAATTCCTACCTGATGCATGGCACCACGCATCACGGTCGAAACTACTTTGCCAACACCGACGACAAGCTTTCCAAGAGCCGAGTCGATATCAGCCGCTTGGCGACGACGTATTACCATCGCTATGGCCCAGTCGGGACGGTGATGGAACAATGGAACTGGTTCCCCGGTGAGCAGAACTCCTATCGCGGCGATGTGCGGCTGCCGGCGTCGTTGATTGGCCAAATTGCGGCATCGATCTGTTCGTCCTCGCTGCCGGTCGTGCCGTTGGTCGATATGTGGTCCGAGCCGCCGTTCGCCACCATCGGCCTGGGCACGGGCACAATGGCGTCCTACGCCCGTCCCTATCAGCACATGACCTATTACGAAATCGACGAGCAGATTCGGCAGTTTTCGTTGCCGGACGAAGGGCGCGAAGTGCGATTTTCGTTCCTCCAGGGCGCAGTCAAACGCGGCGTTAACCTCGAAGTAATCATGGGTGATGCACGCCAATCGCTCGATCCGAAGCGCGAGAAATCGAACCTCAAGAACGCGTTCCTGTATTTTGCTGATTTCTCCAAAGAGAAGCCCAAGATCGAGCCGCCAATAACCAACAAGAAGTTTGATGCCAACCGCTATTTTCCGAATCGCGACCACTACTACAAGGCAATCAACGTCGATGCGTTCAGCTCCGACGCTATTCCCGTGCATTTGGTGACCAAGCAATCGATCGAGATCTACATGAATAAGCTGACCGACGACGGCGTGCTCATGGTGCACACGTCAAATCGGCACATGGACCTCGTCCGTCCGGTGGCTCGCATCGCCCTGGAGCTTTCCGAGGAACATAAGGCGAAAGGCCTGCCCGAGATCAACTGCCTTGTCGGCAAAGATCACGGTTCGTCACGCTACATGGGCCATTTCTCGTCCGAGTACGTCATGATCTTCCGTGGAAATGGCTTCAAGAATTTGGTGGATAGCATGGAGAAAAAGCGCGAGGATTTCTTGGCCGCCAAAACGATGCAGGCGATTCCGCGCGGCGGCAGAGACGAAGGCACGATCACTGGACGTGCCCCCGCCGGGGAGCAGATTTTGAACTCCACGGTGGAATGGTACAACCCCTACACCGATCACACCGACCGCGGGCAAAAGCGGCCGGTGACTAAGAATGATCCGGTTTGGACCGATGATTACTCGCATATCCTCAGCGTCTTGCGTTGAGGATATCGAACATAGGCGACAAAAAAAGACCTGTTTGCGTTTAGCGCTCGCAGGATGGCTTGCCGGCCGGCGTCCACGCCATCGCTAAACGTAAACAAGCAGTCATTATACTGCGGCTATTCGACTTTTTCCGTAGGACGGGTCTCCAGGCCCGTCCATGTGCGAGAGACGACGGGTTTGGATATCCGTCCTACGGAAATAACCGTATGGCTAGTGTATACCCGGTCCCGGCGGCATAATATCTTACTTGCGCCCATTTTGTTCTGGAGGTTGTCCCTTGGCTCTGCCACTTTATGCTATCACGTTGTTCGTCAGCGCTTTCATTCTGTTCCTCGTGCAGCCGATCGTCGGCAAGATCATCTTGCCGAAACTCGGTGGGACGCCCCAAGTGTGGAACACCTGCATGGTGTTCTTCCAAATGGTGCTCCTCGCTGGCTATGCTTACACGCATAACGCCAGTACACGACTCACGCTTCGGCAACAGCTGATGGCTCACGCTGTCCTGCTGATGTTGCCGTTTATCGTGCTGCTGCCGTTCCCGTTCGCGCTGGGCGGGGAGTTCCTGGCCGACGGCATGACGCCAAATCCGAGCAGTCTGTGGGGATTTGTGCCCGACCTGGGCAGCAACCCGATTCCGTCCACGCTGAGCGTGTTGTTCTTGTACGTCGCGTTGCCGTTCGTCGTAGTGGCGACGAGCGCGCCGCTGTTGCAAAAATGGTTCGTACACACGGGCCACCCGGCTGCGAAAGACCCGTATTTCCTTTACGGCGCCAGCAACTTCGGCAGCATGCTCTCGCTGATTGTGTATCCGACGCTGATCGAACCCAACGTATCGTTGAAAATGCAGGGATTCGTTTACATGTTCGGCTACCTCGCCTTGGTGGTTTGCGTCGTGGCGTGTGCCAGCATCGTGTGGCACAGCAAAGAGAAGCACCATACGCCCGAGCATAAGCCGCATCCCAAGCCCGATGCTGCTCCGTCCGCGCCAGCGGTAGCACCTGTCGCATCTGAGACCGGCATTACAGCGACTACGCCTGCTGTCACCGGCGTGAAGTCCGGGCAGCCGAAGCAACCGGCCAAATCGGGCGGCGTGAAGCCAATGCCGACCCACGATTCGCCGATCGCGCTCGGTGCCGACGATCTTACGCCGGGTCGCCGTTTCCGTTGGGTCATGCTGGCGGCGATTCCGTCAAGTTTGATGTTGGGCATCACAACCCACATCACGACCGATCTTTCGCCGATCCCGCTCTTTTGGCTCATTCCTCTGATCCTGTATCTCTTGTCGTTCATCCTCGTCTTCGCCAAATGGCCTGTGGTTTGGACCGAGGAACCGCACAAATACGTCCTCTACGCCCAACCGTTCTGCGTGGCGTTGATGATTATCGTAGACGTGTTCAACCTCTTCCACAGCACGCAGGCGATCCTGTTTGCGATCATCGCCCACGTACTCGGATTCTTCGCCACGACGATGATGTGTCACGGCGAGATGGCCAAGGATCGGCCTAGCACGCGCCATTTGACCGAGTTCTTTCTGTGGATGTCGGTCGGCGGCATGGTCGGCGGCATGTTCAACGCCCTCATCGCCCCCGTTGTCTTTCCGAAAACCTGGGAGTTCCCGCTGGCGATCTTTGCGGCGGTCATCATCCGCCCCAAGATGCTCGACAGCGGCTTCCTCGACCCGTTCTTCGCCAGCCTGTTTGAAGGCCAACCCAATACGGTCCGACCGGCGGGCATAGGTCACAAGCCGCTTCCGGTGCATGGCGGCCTGGTCGTTCCCAACGAGAACACCACGAAGAACCTCGACCTCGCTTGGGCCGTCGGCATCCTGGTGCTCACGGTCGTCCTGGCGATGATCTTCGACAGCGCCCGCGGTTCGTCGCCCCAAGGCAAGCTCATCGCTTACGGCTTGCCGTTGGCTCTGGCGTGCATGCATTTCTCGCGTCCCTTGCGCGTCGGGCTTGGCATCGGCTTCGTGTTGCTCGTCAACACTGTCTTGACGTCCCTCAACGATGAAGCATCACGCTATTCCAGCCGAAGCTATTTCGGCACGATCGCCGTCAAGGAGTCGCGAATGGCGAAGGATAAAGATGGCAAAATCGTCCTGAATTTCCATCGGCTGATTCATGGCCACATCGACCACGGCATGAACTTCCTGCGCCCGGCGAACAAGAGCGATTTCGATCGCCCGGACAAGGATTACAGCCGATTGGCGACAACGTACTATCACCGCGAAGGCCCAGCCGGGCGCGTGATGGAAAAGTTCAACTGGTTCCCCGGCGCGCCGAACACCTTTGATGCCGACGCGCGCCTGCCGGTATCATTGATTGGCTCGATCGCTGCCGATATCGCCAGCGCCATGCTGCCGACGACGGCTTTGGTGACGGCCTGGTCCGAACCGCCGATAGCGACGATTGGACTCGGCACGGGCACGATGGCGTCGTACGGGCGTGTCTACCAGCACGTCCACTTCTACGAGATCGACGACCAGATTCGCCGGCTTTCCTTGCTAACTCCGACTCGGCTTTGCGGCAGCCATGACGACTACGTCAAGGCCAAGCAGAGTGTGCCGGGCCGACAACAAACCTATTTCAATTACCTGGAAAGCGCCCTCCAGCGTGGCTCGAGCGTGCAGGTCATGATGGGCGACGCCCGCCTTCGCATGGCCTTGCCGTACAAGAACCATTACCTTGACGAAAAGGAACGTGGCGGCGGCCCCGAAGGCTTCTACCACATGATGGTCGTCGACGCGTTCAGCTCGGATGCGATCCCGGCTCACTTGCTCACCAAGCAAGCATTCCAAATGTACTTCGACAAGCTCACCACGAAGGGTATTCTCTGCGTGCATACGTCCAATCGGTTTGTTGATTTGCCGAAAGTCGTGTCGGCACTTTCCGCAGATGGTATCTATGTCGAAACCGTGGACGCGAATGGCAAGAAAGTGAAAAAGATCGAGAAGCTCTCGCATTTCCGCGGGCACGACTCCAACGACGAGCGCAGCAATGGCCACTACACTTCGGAATGGGTGATGGTTGCACGCGAACATGATTATTTGGATACGGGCCGAGTGAGCAAGGGAAATTTCGGACTGGTTTCTCTCCAAAGCGATTCTAAATTCCTCGATGATTATGCCAAAGGATTGCAGGAGGGCAACAAACGCCAGGAGGAATATTGGACAACCATCACATCTGATGGTCGTTATGTTTGGACCGATGACTACTACAACATCCTCTCGGTCGTTCGCTTCCGTTGAGGCGCATGAGTGCGAATGAAAACACAGGAACCCCGCGTGCTATCTGGCACGCGGGGTTCTTTGTGTTACTTGGACTTGAATCATCCGAGCCTGAGCGCCAGCGAAGGGCGCCGCTTGGCCTTTCGCTGGCGATCAGGCTCGGACAATGTGCCAATTGCTACGCCCGCAGCACATCGACAGCCGCGAAGTTTTCACCCAATACCTGTCGGCTAGGCACTCCCAGCCAGCGGTCGAGTACGGTGGCGTAAACCTGGCGGAAGTCGATCGCGAACGGCAGGTTGCCCTGCTGCAGATTGACGAGGCTCGGCTGCTGCCCGATGACGCCCGAACGCACCCGGTCGCCGACCAGCAATATCGGCGCCCCTGCGCCATGATCGGTGCCCCGGCTGCCGTTCTCATATCCGCGCCGACCGAACTCGGAAAAGACCATGACCAGGATGCGCTCGCCCTGCCCGCGCTGAGCGAGATCGCGATAGAACGCACCGATCGAATCGGACACGTCGCGCATCAGATTCGCATGTGCCGGAAGTTGTGCGGCGTGCGTATCGAAGCCGTCCTGCGTCACGTAAAACAAGCGAGCGCCCAGGCCGGCATCAATCAATTGCGCCGCCAGCTTCAGGTGATTGCCCAGCGCTGACTGCGGGTACGGCACGCGCGGCTGATACGCCCGGCCAATGCTCGCCAGCCGGTCGGTGCTGGCGTAGGTCTGCACGGCGGTGCGCTGAACGAAATCGAGTAGGCTCGGCGATTCGCTTGGCCGAGAGACGCTATCGAGCAGTTCGCGTTGTCTCCGGCGGTCGACTGCTCCGGCGGCTAGCAGACGGAGTTGAAAATCGTCGAGCGTCGCAATCGACGGCACTCTCGCGGGCGCGCCGGTCAACGCCAACGGCGCGACTTCGTTCGCATTCGCCAGGTGAAACGACGCCGAGGCCGGCACATGCCGCAGCGCTCGGCCGATCCAGCCTTCGTTGAGCACATCGGCCATGCTCGCCGCCTGCCAGATATCCATCGAGCGGAAGTGCGATTGGCTCGGATTCGGATAACCGACACCTTGCACGATGCACAGCGCGTTGTCTTGCAAGAGGCCGTGCAGCGAGGTCATCGCCGGGTGTAGGCCGACGTCGTCGTTGATGCGTAGCGGATTGGTGATGCGCAATGTGGGCCGAAGCCGGGCGTAGTTCGGATCGCGCAAGGGGACGACGGTATTCAGCCCGTCGTTGCCGCCGGTCAGCTGCACGACGACAAGGATGGTATCGCGCGCGCCTTGCCGAGCGGCGTCGGGCGTTTGGGCAACAGCGCGGCCGAGAAAATTCGGCACCGCTCCCGTTAGTGCCACCATGCTCGACCCGGCGAGCGAGAACCGAAACATATCCCGGCGAGATAACGACATGATGAGACTCCGTTGGCTGCGTTTAGTGCTCGCGCGATGCCGTGCAAGCGTGGTATCCAACAGGCGCTAAACGTCGAATGCACTTACATCAACTGAAACTCCGGTAGACATAATACCAAATGGCACAGAGTGCGCGTACCGTGATTCGCAACATCATCCGGTGTCCAGTAGACTGGCAGGTTGCGCGGGGCCGCGCCGCTGGCGTATTGCGTCAAGCGTTCGCGCGCGGCGGCGGGCGCGTCGCCTTGCAGGAACAAGTCGAGCAGCAGGCCGAGCCGGCGCTGGGCGTCGTTCGCGCCATGCCGACGTAGCAACGCCGCCGGGTCGAGGCGACGCCCGAAGCGGGAATCGGTCGTCGAGGTCAGCGCCAGTGCGAAGTTCTGCCGTAGCAGGAACGTCTGGCCATTGAGCCAGGCGCGGCCGCCGTCCCAACCGGCGACGGAGGGCGGGAAAAACAGACGCTGGCCAAGCCCTTCGAGCGTCCGGGCAAGTTCGACCGTGCCGATTCCGCCCTGGCCCGCATCGCTCGCCCGCTGGCCTTCGAGAGCGCGGACGATACCGAGTACGTAGTCGATCGGCGACTTAATCTTGGCGCGATAGGCGCTTGCCGAGAAAAATAGGTTCGACCGCAGAACACGCTCGACGAGCGCACCGAAGTTCCACTCGCGGCGAAACTCCGTGGCCAACGGCTCGAGTAGTTCGGGCGATAGTTCCAGCGTATCGCTGACGAGGAAACGCACCAACTTGCGAAGAATGAAATACGGCGCCGACTCTTGCTCCAAACAGATGCGGACGATGTCGTCCGCACCAAAGCGCCCGTTTTGCCCGAGGACGGACTTCTCGCCGTCGTCATGGTCGGCAGCGAGAAAGACGGCTCGGCCATTTTCGAGGCGCAGGCCCGTGAACGCCCTGGCCGCCTGACGGACGTTGTCCTCGGTGTAGTTGCGCTGCCCGGCCCGGCGTGCGTTGGTCACGCCCAGGCTGAAGAGTTCCATCAATTCGCGGGCGTAGTTCTCGTTCGGCTGTCGGCGTTGGCTTTGCACGGTGTCGAGCCAAACCATCATGGCCGGGTCGCGCGACATTTCACTTAGCAGCGTGCGAAAGCTGCCCTGAGCATGGCGGCGCATCACCTCGTACTGGCCGAGCATGAAGCCGGCGTTGCGAACTTTGGCGTTGCTGGTGGCGAAGTGGTTGTGCCAAAACAGCGTCAGCTTCTCGCGCAGCGGATGTTGGCTGTGGAGCATGCGGTACAGCCATAGCGCGGACAGGTTGTCGCCGGCGTTCGAGTCGGCGAGGCTGCGCGACATCGTTGCCCAGAGGTCATCGCCTGTCGCATCCGCCCGGCCTTGCAGTAGTGCCGTGATCGTGCGCTCGGGGCCGTCGCGCAATGCGGCTTGCAATTCATCCCAGCTGGCGCCGAATGCGGCCCGGCGATAGAGATGGCCGACCTTGCGCAAATCCCACGGCGCAGCGTCACTGGGCCGATAAGGTTCCCAGGCCGTGCGAGGATCGATGATTTGGGTCATGTGTGATATCCAACAATGATGATACGCCCAAGCCCCAGGATGAGCGCAGCGATTCCTGGAGGGTGACGCCTTTACCCCCAGGAATCGCTGCGCTCATCCTGGGGCTTGGGGTTACTTTTTTCCCAGCCGCCACAGTACCTCATGCTGGTATTCGTTCGCCAAGTAGCGTGATTGCAGCGAAAGCGTGCCGAGCGATTCGGTCCAATCGAGGATCGCTTGCAACTCAGCCTTCGCGGTTTTGGGCGGAAGGGCCTGCTTGAGGATTAGCTCGGTAAGGCTGGTGTCGTAGTTGCCACGCGCGATATCCGCCAGGCCCGACGCCTTAAGAGTCGTCCGCATCGAGGCCGAGTTGACGGAGCCCGTTTTTGCTTTCTTGATCTCAGTCACGATATCCTTCGCCAACTCGGCGGTTGCGCTGAAGACGAATGAATCGCCGACGGCAACATAGGCCGGGCTGAAGTTGAAGCGGATGCCGTCGGGATCGCCTTCGACCTTTTTCGTTTCGGAAAAGGTGTAGCTGACGATGTTACACCCCTCGTGTTCCTCCTCCTTCAGATGCAGACCATACGCGAACGTTGCCAGCAAGGCACCTGAGCGGAGGATGCTGTTCAACTCTTTGGCGAACGACGGGTCGCGCGTGTCAACGACTAACGCGAATGCTGGAAACGGCGTGATCGGACGCGTCTTGTACGGGCGCTCCTTTTGCTGAGCGAAGACGAGGCGGTGATGAGGCCCCGCGTTATGCAAGAGCTTTGAAAGCTTGATGCCGCCGAGCAGCTTGGCGAGATTGCGATCGCCATCCTCCAGGCCTTGAGCGTTCTTCTCGCCAAAGATTTCGCGGCGTTTGTCCCACATTTGACCAAGATCGAGATAGTACGAACTCGTGCCAATCGCCCGCGGCGGATTCAGCGGCGCGAAGGTTCCCGCGGCATCGCCGGGCGGAACGAGCATGTGGCGAATCGGGGCCATCCCGTCACTCCCCGCGGACATGCTGGCGGCGATGCGGTAATCGTCGCCTTCACGGACCAGCGATGCCGACAGATATGGCGCACGTTTGAGGACATCGGCCAAGCCACCGATGAGGAGCATCTGAAACGGGTCAACCGCAGCGGTGTTCAATCCATTCTGAAAGTTCTGATTCTTGCGAAGTTCTTCAAGATGCAACCAAGTCGCGGCAAGTGCGTCCTTCGGTTGCTTCGCGCGGGCGGCACGGAAGCCAGGCAGTTGTGCGATGTCGTCCACGCCGGGTTTAATGTCGAGCGCCAGCTTAAGCGCGGCCGACTCGCTGGCGAGGATCAAGGTGCCATCGGTGATTGCGAAGCTCAGATTCGAGCCGAGCTGGCCGATGTCGATGCCGTTGTACTTCTTGCGAACGATTTTGTCCTTCGATTCCTGCCGATCCAGTTCCTGCTGGAAGACGGTCAACGCCAACTCGACGAATTTTCGCAAGCGAGCCTCATCGCGCGATTGCAGAATGACAACAGCGCCACCCGGCGATGTCAGCTTGGCGGCGAGCACGACCCCGCCGGCACCCAGGTCGGCGACCAATTCATCTCGGCTCTGGCCAAGCTCTTTCTCGAAAAAGGCGATGAGCTGATAGAGCCGCTGAAAATTGGTCGTGTCATAAAGCTCGCGCCCGCCTGCCAATTTGAGTGCGTTCTGAAAGACGGCGTGCTTTTCGACGAGCGCAATCAGATCACCAGGGTTCTTGACCGTGACGACCCATTCCGCCTGGATCGGCACGAAACGCAGCGGGTCTTTCGGACCCTGTGCCGACGCGCCGCTTACGCTGAGCAAGAGAACCGCGAGAAGGCAAATCCAGCGCTGCGCCATGGCGAACCTCGATTGCATGCCAATGAAGGGAGATGTTACTCGTTATACTCCGCGGGTCGCCGAATGTTTCAAAATCGCCTGCACGATTGTTGATAAACGCCAATTCCGATGACATCGCTTGCCGCGCGTATGGGCAGCCAACCTTGCGACCGGAAAAAATACCCTCGAAAGGCGATGGCGTAACTACATACGCAAATCAGCACTTCGCGCGACCGACCTACGAGGACGCGAGCACTGGCATGAATGCTGCTATCCCATATTCCGCCGCAGAATGGCCTACGGAACTCTCCCGCCTCCAGGCTCTCCCGATCCTAAAACATCGCGCGCGAAATCCGCCTCTCGGCGGCGGCGGCGGCGCGCGCCGGTTCCATTCACTCCTGAGGAAAACGATGAAGATTCGCGACTTTCTGAAAGCGGGCCAAACGCCATCACTGTTTAGCGCATTTTTGTTCTTTGACATCAGTTTTATGGTCTGGGTGCTGCTCGGCGCGCTGGCGAATTCCATCGTACCCGATCCGAACTTTCAACTCAACGAGACGCAGCGTGGCTTGATGATTGCGGTCCCGCTGCTGGGCGGAGCGGTGCTGCGGTTAGTCCTTGGCACGCTGACCGACTACATCGGGCCGCGCAAGACGGGTCTGATCGGACTGGGTTTGACGTACATTCCGCTGCTGCTCGGCTGGTTATGGGCGGACAATATTGAGAAGATCATGGTGGTCGGAGCGCTCCTGGGCGTGGCCGGCGCGAGTTTCGCCGTCGCCCTGCCGCTCGCCAGCCGATGGTATCCGCCACAATATCAGGGCCTGGCGATGGGCATCGCCGGCGCTGGGAATAGTGGGACAGCCCTGGCGACGCTGTTCGTGCCACTCATCGCCCGTCAGTGGGGTTGGCACTCTGCCTTCGCAATTGCCATCATCCCGTTCAGCCTGACGACGCTCGTCTTCTATTTCTGCGCCAAGGACAGCCCGAATCAGCCCGCACCGAAACCGTTCGGCGATTACCTCAAAGTCCTCGGCCAGCGCGATACGTGGTGGTTCTGTCTGTTCTATTCTGTTACGTTCGGCGGATTCGTCGGGTTGGCGAGCTTCCTCAACAGCTTCTTCAAGGTGCAGTACGATCTTGACCCGGTCATGGCCGGCATGTTCGCGACCATCTGCGTCGTCGCCGGCTCGTTGATGCGTCCCATCGGCGGGTTTCTCGCCGACCGGTTCGGCGGCATTCGCATGCTTGTCGTGCTCTACTCCTGCGTGCTCATCACGATGCTCGGTCTCGGCGTTTTCGTTACGCCGATGGGGCTGGAGTTGCTGCCCAACAGCCTCTACGTCGGTACCGCGTTGATGTTTCTGTGCATGGGTTCGCTGGGATTGGGCAACGGATCGGTCTTCCAGCTTGTGCCATTGCGCTTCCCGAAAGAGATCGGCGTGATGACGGGCATCGTCGGCGCGGCAGGCGGCGTGGGCGGCTTCTTCCTGCCGACGGTGCTCGGTCTCATCAAAGACCAGACCGGCTCGTTCGCCGGCGGGTTCTTCTTGTTCGGCGCTAGCGGCTTGGTCTGCGCCGCCGCCATCGTCATTGTTGCCCGCTGCTGGGTCGGCGTATTCGTCACCGCAGGCGGCAGGGCAGTCACTGATGTAGTGATGGAACCGGTGACGCCGAGCCCCGCGACCTAATCATTAGCCGGGATCATCGGCGTCTACGAGCGCAGTCCCGGCAGCGACTGAATCCATTCCGCACTCGGCAAAGCGTAGGGCCGAAATTTCTCGATGCGGCCTTGATCCTCGGTAAAGTACAGCGCCCGTTGCGGACCAAGTTTGGCGGCGATCGGCGAGTCCATCAGCGTGCTCGAATCCGCAGCGCTCATCTGCATCATGACCCGCTGATCGAACTCGCGCATCGTCGGGCGGTCGATCATGCGTTGCAGATTGACGAGCGTGTCGCACCAGAGCAGCGTGAATACGCCGACCGGCGGGCCTTCCTTCAAGACATGCGTGAATTGCCGATAGGGCGTTTTGTCTTCGCCCTTTTTCGAGAAGCCGAAGTCGTCATCCGGTTTGCGCAGGTCGCGCAGCCGTTGCAAGCCGTACAGGAACAGGAAACGCGGCGGACCGCCAAGCTGACTTCGGCGATCGATCTCAGCCGCCAACTGATTCAATAACGCACCCAACTCACGCAGAGGCCACAGGCGGATAGGTAAAGTATCGGTCAGAGTTTTCACCAGCTCTTCCGAAGCGGCATCCAGCGCCTGCCCGATGACGAGATCGACACATGGCTCCGCGCTGAGTGCGCTCAGGCTTATCAGACTCGAAACGGTCAGGCCGATGGCGAGATCTTCTTGCTGGCCGAGAATGAGCAGATTCGAGCCGCTTTGCTTGCGAAAGACGGCTGCGGTCGGATCCTTGATGGCGATCGCGTCGCCAAGCCAGGCGCTCGACGTAGTCCCTGACGGCTCGGCGGATTTCCAGCGTTCGATCAACAAGTGATTCGTCGCGAGATCGGCAGGGATAGCGCCTTCAAAGACGATCGGCTTCCGCACCGGCCAACTGGGAGAGACCATCGCGTGAACCTGCGTCAATAGTTCGTCGCGTTTGTTGTCGCCGAGCCAAACGACCTGGAACATGTGGTTGCCTTCGAGCATGCCGTGCATGGCGTTGTAAATGCCTTCGCCAGGCCGAGACAGCAAACGCGCCTCGGTGTTATCCCGGCTCAAGATCAGGTGGGCGTCGGCTTCACTGCATTGCAGGGCGATGCGCACCGCCATCTGGTCGATGGTGCTCCGCGCCAGACTGTACGCCCCGCCGATCGTTTGGGAGCCGAGCAGTACATGGATGCCGAACGCTCGGCCTTGACGCACGAGCCGATCCATCAGCAACGACGATTCACCGGCGATCTTGTCGTCCTCGATGAAGAACTCCTGGAATTCGTCAACGATCAGCATGACGCGCGGTAAGTACGGCACCTCGGGATGACTCTTCGCATGTTCGCGATAAGTCGCCAGGTCGTTGACGCCGGCCGAGCGATAGATTTCACCGCGTTTGCTCAGTTCGCCGTCGAGTTTCTGCAACACGCTCAGGCCGAACTCGCGTTCGCTTTCGACGGCGATGACCTTGGCATGCGGCAGGTCGAACGAGGCGTATGCCTTGAACTCGACGCCTTTCTTGAAGTCGATGAGATAGAGTTCGATTTCGCGCGGGCTGTAGAACATGGCGAGCTGTGAGATGAGCACATGCAGCAGCGTCGATTTGCCCGATCCGGTCTTGCCGGCGACGAGCACATGCTGCGACGTGCCGAGACCGAGTTCGAGGTATTGCTTGCCCTGGGCGCCGAAGCGTCCGATCGGCACGCGGATGCCATTGGCCGTATCGCCATGCCACCAGGTGTCGCGCACGGGCATGATCCACTCAAACGGGACCTCGACTTTGCTGGAGCGCACCGCCTCGTCGCCGACCTGTTTGAGCAACTCGGTGCAGCGCGCGGGTTCGGGGGACGTGGACAGCGTGAGCGGGTATTCGCCGAAATCGGTGTCTTCCCAGAGAAAGCGGTCTTTCTCCCAGTACAGGCAGGTGCAGACTTTTTCCAGATCGGCGAGGTTGAACCCGTGCGGCATCGGTTGCTTGAGATCGACCATGACGAACGTGTAGATGCCACACCGCGCGCCGGCGCTGGCGAGACTGACCAGGCGCCGGGCGGCATCCTCGCTGAAGTTGACCGGGAAATGCGCGATCACCAGAAAATGAAACGGCTCGGCGACTTCGCCTGCCTGGGCGTTGTACTCAGCCAGCGTTTCGTATTCATTGCGCAGATACTTTTGCAGCACGTTCTCCATGTGCAGCGTGAGGTTGGAGAGCCGTTCGTCAACCTGGGAGAGTTCGGTCCAGATGCGGTAGTCGATCAGTTTTTCATCGTGATCGGCAAGGTGCATGAACGCCGAGAAATTCTCACCGCGACCGACGGGGTCGATAATCGTGGCGCGGACTTTGCCCGCGGGCATGGCAGTCCAGCAATGCAGGAGCAGGGCTTGCAACGCATCGATGGCGAGTTGCCTGGCTTCTCCGTGGGTGCGATAGAGAACCGATGCACGCTGCGGAAACGGCAACAGCGCGGGATACGTCGCCTTGGAGAGATCGGGGCGTGGAAGCTGCGGATCGCTCGGCACGCCGCCGGGAAACATGTCGAGCGTCCAATGCATCTGCCCGATCGGCAGGCCCATCGGCAGCGCTTTGGGCAGGGTCAGTGGTTTGTCCCATGGGGGGAACCATTGCTCGCAATCGCGGGCCACCGCTTTGCAAGTTTGGAGGAAGCCGTCGCAGGCCTGTTTCCAATCGCGCAGCAAGGCGGTCCACTGCTGCGTATGCCATTGATGATTTGCTTCGCGTTTTTGGCGGTATTCGTTCTCGACGAATTTGCAATCGGCGTCATACTGTTGCGACGCCTGGCGTTGGTCTTTTTCCAGCGATTCGTCAATCGTGGCGGCTTCCTTGGGCTGTTGCTCGCCCTGTACAGCGTAGCGTTTCTTGAAGGTGCGTTCGATCGCGTGCAGCGCTTTGTCGCGTTTTTCACGCAGCTCTTCCAGGCTGGCACGCGTTTTTTCGGTCATCGTCCGCTGCAGGTCGCGGTTGCGTTGGAGGCTCTGGCGTTTCTTCGTGAGATATTTTTTCTTCGCGCGCTGGTAGCAAATCGGACGCAGCTTCCGCGCGAGATGGGCAGACTCACGCAGCGAAAACCACAACGACAGGATGCGGTCGTTCGTTCGGCTACGCATGCGGTTGATCATGGCGTTGCCGATCGGCAACATGATCGCCGGCGCGGCGATGACAATGAGCCAATACGGGATTAAATGCCCGACGAAAAAAATCGCACCAAGGATGCTCGGCGCCGTGATCACCAGCCAGACTGCGACGAGAATCAACCACGGCAGCCAACCGTTGATGAAGCGGGGGCTGCGCATCGTTTGCAGGGCATCCACGTCGGCGGCGGCGCGATCGGCGCATTGCTGGATCTGTACGAATGGATCACCTGCACCGATATGAATCGCTTTCACGTCGAGCGCGGGAATGTCGTCAAGAAACTCAAGGTTGTCGATGATCGTGCGGCCGCCGCGCCAGTGGACTAACAGCTTTCGCAATAGTTCCCTGCACGAGGCCATCGCTTCGAGCATCTGTTCTTTGGCGACGCGTTTGTCGGCTTCATAGACTGCGCCGGTCGTCCAGCGTGCTTCGCGGAACTCGGCTTCCAGCGCCTCTTTCGCCTCGCGATATTCGGCAAGATGCGCCTCCCGCGCGGCTTCGTGCTCCTGCCGAAGCTCCTCGCGCTCCCGTTCCTGGCGTTCGAGAATCTGTCGACGATTCATCTCGACGCGATTGATGGCATCACTTTGGGCGGCGGCGTGTACACTGTCGGCCTTTTGCTTCCTGGCCGCATGATGTTGCTCGTTTGCACGGGTGCGCGATTGCTCCTCGCTGGCGATCTCCGTCTCTCGGCGCGCGCGATCCGTGATCGCCAGACGAAACGCCAGCAAGGCCTGACGTTGTTGTTCACACCATAACTGGGTCATGAATTCATCTCGTGGGGCCTGGAGGCTATCGGCATGTAGGGTGTGTCAAGCGCCAGCGCCGACGCACCGGTTCTTGCAGGGGCAGGTGCGTCGGCGCTGGCGCTTGACACACCCTACATGCTGATAGCTGATAGCTCACTCCCGTTCCGTACCGCATTCGCTGCGCATCTTGGCAACTTCGAGTTCCAGCCGATCGGTCGCTGACAGGATGGACGCCAGGCGTGCTTCGAGCGGCTCCCAATGGTGGTCGTTGTAGTCCTTGCGAACGATGTCACGCCAAACGCCCTCGGTCGAATCCCATTCCTGCTTCAACGATTTGAAGGCGTTGGCCAACTGATATCTTCCTGCGGATAGACTCATGGAGTTCCTCCTGGACCGGCGATGCGCTGATATTCTTCGAGCGCGGCGAGTTTATGTTCCAAAAAAGCGACGGCCTTGACCATGTCGGTTTCGAGCGCGTCCTGGAATGGCCGGGCCTTGCCATCGTAGGCCTCGACAGCGTCGGGAAGGCGGATTGCCCAGGCCTTGACGTTGTCGCGTTTGTCCTCGGCGAAAGCCAGGCGTGCCTTGGCGCGGCGAAGGTCCTTCTCTTGCTCGGTGGTGTCGATGGGCCGATCGCCGACGCGCAGCATTTTTCGTCGAGCCAATTCGCGTTTGGCGTGAAAGACATCGTCCTCGGCGCGGATGATCTCCGCTTTCCAGGTGAGCATCTGTTGCTGCAACCAATCGTGTTCGCGGCGGATGGACAGGGCGTTGGCGCTCATCGCCGATTTTGCCTTGTCGATAAAAATCTGCACCGCCGCCTTGAACTGTTCGAGGCGATCCAGCGAGTGTACTTTCGCGGACATGGTGAGGGTCTCCAAACCGCTTGCGGCTTAGCGCTCGCGTCGCAAGTTCCGAGCGCTAAGCCGCAAGCGGGAACCTGCAATCAATGCTGTTGCAAGTACTCTTCGATCCGTTCCGCTTTGCGCTGGAGGAACGGCACGTGCATGTCGGCGACTTCGAGAAAGTGCTCGATCACATGCAGCGTTTGCTCGAATTCCTGCGTGAACTTGTCGTGCTCCTGATCGCGCCAGGTGTCGGAGAGCCGCGTTATCTCGGCGTGCAGGCCGGACACGCGTTCGCGCAGATCGCCGTTGAACTGTTTGAGATGATGGGCAAAACGCCGGAGTTCCAGGGGATCGACAATCGCTTGAGCCATGAGTCACCTTGTATTTTTTCCGAGCCTGAGCGCCAGCGAAGGAATCTTTCGCCCTTCGCTAGCGCTTAGGCTCGGACAGCAATCTTATTTTCCAAGAATCGGCCTGAACCCGCAAGGACAAATCGCCAATACAATGGTGAAGATTGATGATTTTCAAGCGGAACAAACGGAACCACGAATTAGCCCGATTCACAGATAACCGATGGAATGCTGTTGACCAACGAACGCCGATTTCCGATCTCGCTGTCGATACTCGCTGCGGTGATGACGCTAGGTATCAAGTTCGCCGCCTATTGGCTGACCGACTCAGTCAGCCTGCTTTCCGATGCGGCGGAGTCGGTCGTTAACTTGTTGGCGGCGTTGGTAGCTTTCGGCTGTCTCTGGTATTCCTCGCTGCCGGTCGATTCCTCCCATACCTATGGGCACGAGAAGATCGAATTTTTTTCCAGTGGCCTGGAAGGCGCACTGATTCTCATCGCCGCCGCCGGCATCGGCTGGTACGCGATCCAACGCTTGATCCTGCACCACTCGCTTCAGCCGTTGACGGTTGGTGTCCTCCTCTCTTCGGGCGCGGCGATCATCAACCTTGTGGTGGCAAGCATTCTGATTCGTGTCGGACGGCGTACCAACTCCATCATCCTCGAAGCCAATGGCCAACATCTCATGACCGATGTGTGGACGTCAGCTGGCGTCCTTGTCGGCTTGGGCTTGGTCCACGTCACAGGTTGGGAGATTCTCGACCCGATCCTCGCCCTGGCGGTGGCGGCGAACATCGTCTGGACCGGCGTCGATCTAATCCGGCGCTCCTTCAACGGCCTGATGGACCACTCGCTACCCGCGGACGAACAGCAACTCGTGCGTACCGCCATCGAATCCCTGATGAAGCCTGGCCTTCATTACCATGCCGTGCGAACTCGCCAGGCTGGAGCGCGGAGGTTTGTCGATTTTCATCTGCTCGTGCCCGGAAAATGGACCGTGAAGCAGGCCCACGATTTCACGGAAAATGTCGAGGCCGCCGTGCGTGCCGCCTTGCCCGGCGCTGAGGTAACGGTGCACATCGAGCCGATCGAGGAAGAAGTCGCATGGAAAGACAGCGAGCTATTAGCCGTCGAAGCTCGCGCGAGTCAGGAATAGGGCCTTGCTTCGCATCCGGTTTACCCTTAAGAAAATAGCAGCAAGCCCAGGGATGAGCGCAGCCAATCCCTGGGATATGGGCGTCACATCCCAGGGATTGGCTGCGCTCATCCCTGGGCTTGAATTTTCCTATTTGAAGGAGCACTCGCATGGCTGCTGGACGTGGAAGAATTTACGATGACATCACCCAAACGATAGGCAACACGCCATTGATTCGTCTACGCCGCGTTGTCGGTGACGCCAAGGCGACAGTCGTGGCGAAAATGGAAAACTTCAACCCGCTATGGTCAGTCAAGGATCGTATCGGCGTCGCTATGCTCGACGCCGCCGAGCGCCAGGGCAAAATCACCAAGGGCACCATCATCGTCGAACCGACGAGCGGCAACACCGGCATCGGTTTGGCGTTTGTCTGCGCGGCCCGTGGCTACAAACTCATGGTCACGATGCCCGAAAGCATGAGCCTCGAGCGTCGCCGATTGCTCAAAGCCTTCGGCGCCGAGATCGTCCTCACGCCGCGCGAACGTGGCATGACCGGCGCCGTCGAGAAGGCCGCCGAGCTTGTCAAATCCCTGCCCAACGCCTATATGCCGCAACAGTTCGAGAACCCCGCTAACCCCGAGATTCACCGCCAGACGACAGCCGAGGAGATCTGGAACGATACCGACGGCAAAGTTGATATCCTCATCGCCGGCGTCGGCACCGGCGGCACGATCACGGGCGTCAGCGAAGTCATCAAGCAGCGCAAGCCGTCGTTCAAGGCGATCGCCGTCGAACCGGTCGGCAGCCCGGTCATCACGCAAAAGATGGCGGGTCAACCGTTGCAGCCGGCGCCGCATCGGATTCAGGGCATCGGCGCGGGGTTCATTCCCGGCGTGTTGAACCTCAAGATCGTTGACGAAGTCGTGCTAGTCAAGGACGATGACGCTTTCGATATGGCTCGCCGATTGGCGCGCGAGGAAGGCATGCTGTGCGGCATCAGCTGCGGCGCCGCCGCGTGGGCCGCCGTGCACGTCGCCAATCGCCCGGAGAACGCCGGTAAGCTGATCGTCGTCGTGCTGCCTGATTTGGGCGAGCGCTACTTGTCCACGCCGTTGTTTCCGGAATAATGTTCTCCCGTTTGGCCGCTCGTCTTTGGCGAGCGCGGGCGCGGCGCACTGCCTGTCATGGCAAATACGCTATGTCCGCACTCGCCAAAGGCGAGCGGCTAAACAAATCCTGGACGTTCATCATGGCAGTAACCTGCGACATTCTCATCGTTGGCGGCGGGGTCATGGGAACCAGCATCGCCTGGCATCTCGCCAAGCGGCGCTGCGGACGCGTCATGCTCCTCGAAAAATCTTATCTCGGCGCCGGTTCGAGCGGTAAGTCCGGCGCGATCGTCCGCCAGCATTACTCGAATCGCCTGACTGCGAGCATGGCTCAGAAAAGTCTGCGCGTCTACGAGCAATTCGACGCCGTTGTCGGCGGACCGCCTGTGTTCACGCGCAGCGGGATGGTGCTCATCGTCAACGAAAAAGACAAGGCCGGCGTTGAAGCCAACGTCAAGATGCAACAAGAACTCGGCATCGACGTCCGCGCCATCCCCGCCCAGGCCTTGGCCGACATCGATCCCAACGCTCGACTTAAAGAGGACGAAATCGCCGTTTTCGAAGCCGAGGCCGGCTACGTCGAATCGGTGCAAGTCGTCGCGTCCTATGCCGAGTCGGCTCGGCGTGAAGGCGCGGACATTCGACTCGGCGTTGAAGTGCAAAAGATCGTCACGAAAGGCAACAAGATTCTCGGCGTCGAGACCAACGAAGGCCGATATGACGCCGGAACTGTCATTCTCGCCACTGGCCCGTGGGCGGCGCAACTTGGTAAGGATATTGGCGTCGAGTTGCCGGTGCAAGCCTGTCGCACACAGGTCGCGCTCTATCGACGGCCAGCCGATTTCGGCAGGCGCACCGCCGTCTATTGCGATTTCGTCCAGGGTATCTATTTCAAACCGACGCATGGCGAGATGATCCACGCCGGTAGCTTGGCGGGCGAAGAAGCGCAAAACCCCGTCGATCCCGACGACTACAACGAAGCCGCCGACGGTGCCTGGCTCCCCGGCATCCGCCAGCGCTTGAGCCGACGGCTGCCCGCGATGCATCGCAGCTATGGCCGCGGCGGGTTCGGCGCACTGTACGCCATCACGCCCGATTGGCATCCGATCATGGATCGCCTGCCCGGACTTGACGGCGCCTACTGCGCTATCGGCTTCTCCGGGCACGGCTTCAAGATGGCCCCAATCGTCGGCCAATTGATGGCCGAGATGATCGTCGATGGCAAGGCCGCCACTCTCGACATCAGCGCACTGCGCTATTCCCGCTTTGCCGACAACGACCCCGTCACGACGCCGTTTTCGTATGGAGTGATGGGGTAATTTCAGATTGCAGATAGAAATGATCTGGGTATTCAAGCCCAGGAGTGAGGTAATCCGAACCCTTGGGAGCATTCAAACGCGATCCCAGGGGTTCGGAGTACCTCACCCCTGGGCTTATGTCATTACGGGTTTAGTTCGCGCCCGGAATCACGGACAGGTTAACGGCCGGGCGGTTGGTGCGATTGGCACCGTCGAAGAATGGCCGGATGACCATTTCCATGCTGCGGCGATCGTCGCTGACGCGGAGTTGGGTGGTCATTTGGAGGCCGCCCATGCCGCTTGGGTTGACGACGTTCTGGGCAACGATGACGCCGGACTTGTTCTTGCTATCGCGGGCGGCCAGGGCCTCGACGCTGGGGATGCGTGAACCGCCTGGCGTGCTCATGCCGCCGCGAGGGCCGCGGGCACCGTAGAAGTTGGGATTGGCAACGGAGCGAAGGGCGTTGAAAGCATTGCCGGCCTTTTCGTTGTCGTTCTTGGCCGAATGGCGTTTCTGGGCGGCCGGCGAAACGAGCGAGAGCTCGGTGCGTCGCCCGTCCTTGAGCGAAATCTTGATCGGTGCGTTGTCGGTCAGAGTGATGATCTTCATTTGCGTCGACTGGTTCGGCATCCCCGCGTTCTGGGTGATGATGAGCCGAGCGCGATTACTGAGAACCTGGCCATAGACGCGCGAGACGGTGATTTCGTACTCGCCGGGAAGGGCCTGGGCGACGACGTATTGGCAGTTGGGTTCTTTGTCCAGGAGGTTATAGCCGATCATGATGCCGCCGCCTGGAGTTTGCGGTTGGTCCCATGAGGCAACGCTGCCGCAGGGTTCCTTGACGCGGAGATCCAGCTCGGCCGGTCCGCCGACGGAATCCCAGACAAGCTGGACGACGAGGTCACGCTGATTGAGTCGGGCCAGCGCGGATTCCAGCGACTTGGCCTCGCCGTCGCGTTTTTCGGATTTCAGCGTGCTGGCAAGCGAGTTGAGTCGCTTGCGAGCGAGTTGATGGAGAAGCGTGTTGTCAACAGGCCAATCCTGGCTGACGAGGTTGCCGACGGCCCATTCCATGGCGTTGGCGTCCTTGGCCTTCTCCGCGCAGGCGAGCGCGAATTCGTAGGCGTGGTAATCGGTCGGTTCGAGCTGGGCGGCGTGCCGACAGAAGGCGATGGCCCGATCGTGTTCACCGCGATCGGACACAGCGCGGGCAGCACTGAGGAAGCCTTGAGCGTCATTCGGGTCGAGGGCGATTCCCGACATGCGGACGCGGCGGATTTCCTCGGGATCGCCGCCGGACATTTCCAGTGCGATGGCGAGCGATTCAAAGACCCACGGACGAACGACAACGGAGTGTCGCAGGTTCGCCTTGAGGAACTCGGCTGCGTGCTTGAATTCGCCTGCTTCAAAAAGAAAATCGGCAGTGGCGATGACGTGGCCGGGCTGTATGCCGGGCTTGGCGAGAGCGTCATGCCAAATCTTGTTCGGATCGAGGTTGGCGCCTTTGTTGATGCCGGTTTTGTCGTTCTTGGCGATCTCCATGCCGGCGGCGACTTTGAGCACGGGTGCTTTTTTGCCTTCGAGTTTGGCGAAGATTCGGTCGCGCATTTCTTCGTTAAGGAAGACGGCGGCACCTGCTTTCTTCGCCCCGCCTCCTCCGAAGATACCGCCTGTGATGGAGGTGTGAATTCGGGAGGGCGCACGCACGAGAAGCGCCTGGGTCGGTGCGAAATAATCGATCGAATTTTTCTCGGGGTTGATCGTGGCATTGGGGTCCGCTCCGGGCGGCATGGCGCCGACCATCGCCATACCAGGAAGCATGCCCATGGCCATCATGCCGGGGAAGCCGGGCATCATCATCGGAAAACCCATCATCATGCCGGGCATCATGGGCATCATGGCCATGACGCTGGCGGCATTGGGAGCGTTCCAGTTGCCAGGATCGACGATGCGGGTCAGGATGTCGATGAGGGGGAGCGCTTCAAACATTTGTTGTCCGCCCATGATACCACCCATACCGCCGCCCATCATGCCTGGCATACCACCCATCATACCGCCGCCCATCATGCCTGGCATACCACCCATCATACCGCCGCCCATCATGCCGGGCATACCACCCATCATGCCGGGCATACCACCCATCATACCGCCGCCCATCATGCCGGGCATACCACCCATCATGCCGCCGCCCATCATGCCGGGCATACCACCCATCATGCCGCCGCCGCCGCCGCCGCCGGAGGTACTGAACTGTTGAATCAGATCGGCAACAGGATAGACGCGCACTACTTTGTCGGCGACATAGGCGTCAACGGTCGTGATTTCGATGTAGCTTCGGCGAATGAGATAGGTCGCTTTGCCTTTGGCGACTTGCGACAGCATCATTTTGAACGCGAGATTCAGCGTGATTTCACCGGGAATGTCCGGAAGGGCAACTTCCTCGTCGTAAACGCTGCCTTCCGCGCCGGCCTCGGCGGCGAATGCTCGTTCGTCCACGAGGATCGGTGTCTTCTTGAGATACTTGGTCGAAAGCAGATCGAGCGCGTCCTTGAGTTTTTCTTTGCCTGGGAGTATCTTTTTGGGGATTTCCGATTGCTGCAATAAATCGTAAATACGCGACGCTTCCTGCCGACCTTTGTCGTCATCGAGGAAGAAACTGCCGACTTCGTATTTTCCCTTGCGTGATTCGGTGATCGCTTTCCAGGTCTTCAACGGCGGAAAGTGCATGGCCGGCTCATCGGGGAATGGCACATGCGATTTTTCGACTTCGAGCAGCACGGCGAGCCATTTTTCTTCGCGTTTGCGGATCATCTGGTGATGCAGTTGTAGCGGATAGGCTGCCAGGGCGATGTCGTAAAACGCCTTGGACGCGACCGGCACGCGCTGACCTTTGCGACGTGCCTCGTCCTGGATATCGACCATGGCGTTGACGATATTCATGCGTGTGCGTTCGTCGAAACGGGCCTGGATCATCTGGTTCTTGTAAAGGCGGAATTGCTGATCGACGCGATCTTCCCAGGTCTTGCGTTCTTGTTCGCGCGTCAAATTCGCCTGAGCGACGGCGATGGCCTTGTTCTGGTCGTCTTTCTTGAGCCGAGATCGCATCACTTCCGTTGCCGAGTCGCGTAGCGCGTTTTCCAGGCGATTGGACAACCCGTCGCGAATTTGTGCCCCAAGGTCGGGGTGGCTCTTGACGCGCTCTTTGAGGAGCTTTAGAGCTTCCAGCGTGCCATCGGGGTCGTTGGTCAGGGTCTTGCGGGCTTGTCGAATGGTGTCGTCAACGAGCTGGTTTATTTTCTGTTCTTCGACGGCCTGGCGTTCGCGGTGTTCGCGAATGAGGTTTTCCGGTGCGAGGGCGGGTTGCTTCGGTTCCGGAAATTTGGGAGCGTTTTTGGCTTCGTCTTGAGCGAGTTCCAGAAGGTTTACGTTGACCCATTGCTGCTTGCCTTCGACGACTTTGAACATCTTGCCGTTGCCCGCGCGGTTATCGAGTTGCTTTTTGAGCATGTCGCGCGTCAGCGTGCCGTCTTTCAAGCGATCGACGACGCGAATACCTGCCTCGGCCTGTGGATCGTGCGGAGCGAGTTGCCGAGCTTGCTGAAAGAATCGGCCTGCGGCTTCGATTTTGTTGTCGGAGAGCGCCAATTCGGCGCTTTCGATGCACTCCAGGTGCTGCAAGCGGGTCTGTTCGTAGGCGAAGGCCAAGGCGCGGTCGGCACGCAAAATGGCTGGGTTCTCGCGGGCCTTGGCCCATTGCTCGGCCATGGTCGCGATGAAGTAATGGTCGAGGCTGGGGGGCTGGACTTTTTCGCTCGCCCTGACCGTCACATCGCCCTTGCGGCCTTGGATGGCGCCGGTGATCGTGTAGTCGATCTGCTTCGGCAGTTTCTTGAATTGGCCAACGAGCAGCGTCGGCACCTCGCTGCGTAATGGCGGCAGGACGCTCGGGCAGATGTCGGTCGCGTCAGCGGGGAGATCGATCTTGGCGGAGTAAAGGATCGAGCCGGCGAAGGTCTCGTGATAGCGTTTGATCGTGTCGGTTACTTTTTCCGTGCCGACGTCGGTGCGCAACACCATGCCGCCGGTGCTGTTGGCCAAGCCGTGGAGGGTTTTCGGGTCAACCTGAATGCCGAGCGGGACCGGGAAGAAGGCGATGCGGCGTTCGACCATTTGTTTCGCCAAGGTGACGCGGTCGCCGTCGGACATTGGGTTGTGCGTGCTCAGGCCGTCACCCAGGAACAGGATGATGCGTCGGCGATCCTTGGAGCTGTCGAACGTCTTGATCGCCTCGGCCAGGGCGTTCTTGAGATCGGTGTTGCCCGAAGGATATTCCTTCTCGCGATACTGCTTCAACGCATCGCGAAGGCGTTTGTTTTCGCCATAATCCTTGGTCAACAGGAAGTCTTTGGTCAGGTTCTTCGTGAATTTCGGCTCGTTGACGGTCCAGAGCGACACGCGGTCGAATTCGCGGGCACCGTCCATGATCCCTTCCGCGAGTTGATGGGCAGCGACCCAGCTGGCACCGGCCTGCGTGGCGGCGGTGGACAGCATAATTAAGTAATCGCGCGGCTGATCCGGCGACTTCTCCAGCTGCGGCTTCATTTGCAGCGCGAAATATCCGTCGCCTTTTATCCCTTGATAGGTAACGACGCCAGGCACGCCGAATCGGCCCGTACTTGCCGGTTCGTAGGCACGCAAGTTCGCTGGTTCGGCCTGCGCGACGGCCTGCGCAGTCGTTATCGCCGTGTCCGCCTTCTTGCCTGCCTGACCGTGCAAGTGTGTGGAGATGAAGGTAACGAGACCCATCATGGCGGCAAGCGCCAAAAGACGACGCACTTTTTTCATCGCGAACCTCTCTGAGATGAGCCGACGGAACTGCTCGAAATGGAGCTGATCCGCCTACCAACCTATTGTAATCCACAACCCGGTGCAAACGCCAGCGCTTTTTAGCGAAAATTCCATTCCTGCAACAATTTGGGTGCATCACGAACTACGAACCGCCTGCGTGTTCGGTATTATCCGCATTGCCTGCAACGCAGGAAGTTTGCCGCTTGCGGCTTAGCGCTTGCAAAGCTCCACGCGATCGCTAAGCCGCGATACGAAAACACGAATACCCTACCTTGACCGTTCGCGCGGCAATCTGTTATACCTGAAACGCGGAGTTGCTTGCAGCTTGCGCCGAATTATTTTTTATTTCCGAAGTAGCGAAGTTCGACCTTACCTTCATTATGCCAATAATTTACAACGTTACGCACCCGCTTCGGTTCACGCCGTACCTTCGGCCGATGCCGTGGGGCGGACGAACGCTCGCGCGGTATCTCGGCAAGACGCTTCCAGCCAATGTCCCCGTCGGCGAGTCGTGGGAGGTCAGTGATCATCCGAGTCACGTCAGTTTCGTGGCAAACGCCACGGATTTCGGCGTCACCTTGCGGCAGCTCATGACGGACAATCGCCGCGAATTGCTCGGACCAACGGCAGATCGCTTCGATCGATTCCCGTGGCTTATCAAACTGCTCGATGCACGCGACTGGCTGTCCGTTCAGGTACATCCCGACGACGATGCGGTGGAAACGCTTCTGCCAGGCGAACAAGGCAAAACCGAGGCTTGGCTTGTACTCTCCGCCGAGCCGACCAGCCGAATCTATGCCGGTCTGTTACCGGGCGTCGGCCCGAAGGAATTGCGCGTGGCATTGGCGAGTGGGAAAGCCGCAGATTGTCTGTACGAATTCACGCCACGCGCCGGCGACTTCGTCTATCTGCCCGCGGGTACGGTACACGCGATCGGCGGCGGGGTGGTCGTTGCGGAGATTCAGCAAACGAGCGACGCCACGTTTCGCTTGTTCGACTGGAACCGCGTGGACAGCCAGGGCAAGCCGCGTGCACTTCACGTTGAGCAGGCGTTTGCGTCGATCCATTGGGATGCGGGGCCGGTGCAGCCCACGAACGTCAGCGGATGGGATTCGCCGAAGCGGCCGCTTGCCTCGAGTCCTTACTTTGATTTGGAGTGGATCGTTGCCAAGCGCACGCTACAATTGGGCGGTGCCGGGCGGTTGCAGGCGTTGATCGTCGTCGAAGGCCGTGGCAGGTTCGACAACGGCGAATACGTCTTGCCGGGCGACGTGTGGATTCTGCCGGCGGCGATGCCGACGATCGGACTACAGATCGACGCGCCGCTATCGGCCTTGCTGTGCACGCTGCCGGAATCGACATAGTTTAAATCCTTCACCACAGAGACACAGAGGCACCGAGATGAGAAGAATAGGTAAAATGAACGACACATGCCATCAAACGGTCAGGAATTGATGTAACTCTTCCTCCCTATCGCCTTCCTCTGTGCCTCTGTGCCTCTGTGCCTCTGTGCCTCTGTGCCTCTGTGCCTCTGTGCCTCTGTGCCTCTGTGCCTCTGTGCCTCTGTGCCTCTGTGCCTCTGTGCCTCTGTGCCTCTGTGCCTCTGTGCCTCTGTGCCTC
>SIAQ01000031.1 GCA_009697105.1 Gemmataceae bacterium
ATTCTGTCAGCAAGCATCCTTGCCGCTCCGAGACCACCACCTTCGCCGCATTCCCTGGCATGGCTTCATCCTTTAGAGGAATGGGCAAGCCAGGAAGAACAACCAAGACCTCGTTCCAGTGATAGGTTAATTGCGACGTGTAGCAGTAGGGTGGTCAAAATACGGCAGGCTGGAAAGCCTGCCCCACGGACCACCGATGAATTTCAACGTGGCCAAGGTGGTTATCCCAAAAGGTATGGCCGTCTTGACTCGAGTTCTGAAAACTCCCGCTTCACTCATCCTTTGTCGTCCGCTTCGCCAGCCTCGCTTATCATCAGGAAACGGCAACACTTCCGATGAAGTGATTTCGCGCACGTGCCGATACTTTCTCTATCGCGTCCGTGCGTTTCATCGAGAACGTCCTCAGCCGTCCAAGGTGGAGTTGGCGAATGATTAGCGAAGAAGTCGTTGCACCTGCACCCTCTGAAAACGAACAACTGCGTGAGCAACTGCTGCGTGCTCAACGGCTCAGCAGCGTCGGGACGATCGCGTCCAGCGTCGCCCATGAGTTCAACAATATCCTCACGACGATTATCAACTACGCCAAGCTCGGCCAACGCCCGGATTGCTCGGAGGCATCGCGTCAACAGGCCTTCGAGAAAATACTCAAAGGCAGCCATCGTGCCGCGAATATTATTTCGTCCATGCTTGGCTTCGCACGCAACACCGCCACGCGCCGGGAGATGGCCGATATCATCGGACTCGTTGAGGAAGTGCTGCTGTTGGCCGAGAAGGATTTGGGGAAACATCAGATCAAGATCGAAAAACGGTATCTACATCATCCGAAAGCGCCTGTGATTCGGGGCCAAATCGAACAGATACTGCTCAACCTCGTCATCAACGCGCGTCAGGCGATGCTCAAGGGAGGCAAACTGACGATCGACGTGCGTGAAAACGCCAAGACCAACATGGCCGAGATCGCAGTCTGTGACACCGGTGTCGGCATCCCGCCGGACCAGCTCCGCCTGATCTTCGAGCCGTTCTACACAACCAAGACGCCCGACGCACAGGGCCACGGCGGCAGCGGTCTAGGGCTCAGCGTTTGCCGACAGATCATCGAACAGCACCAGGGCCGGATCCGCGTCGAAAGCGTGGTCGGCAAAGGCTCGAAGTTCGTCGTCAAGCTGCCGCTTGAACTGATCAATGAGTCGCTCGAGGCGTGAACCCCAAGCCCGCAGGCGACGAAGGAGCCTGCGGGGTTTGACCCGCGCAGAGTTTGACCCGCGCAGGCTCCTTCGTCGCCTGCGGGCTTGGTGCTCACCTATCCCATCTCTCCTGCTCTCTTCTCCCTATCGAACCCGCCTCGACTGCTCTTGACAGATGCACGCAACGAATCTATATGGTGCGGCCTCTGAAAGCACCAGTTCGCGCTCGCCGAATGCGAGCGGCTATACGAAAGAGAAGGGATCAGGCCATGCTGCGAGGAATCGGCATACTAGGATTGCTGACCATCCTGCTCGCCGGTTGCGTCAGTCCGCAAGCGCGGATGCAGATGGCGGAGGAGGCGGAGAAGGAACGCGATCTCGACATTCGCACGGTCGGCGATGTGACCGAAGTCGGCAACGTCGCGCCACTGCAAATCTTCGGCGTCGGCCTCGTCACCAATCTTTCCGGATCAGGCCATTCGCCCCATGGCTTCTATCGCGACCTCATGCAACAGATTCTACTCAAGCGCAGCGGCTCCAAGGACGGCTCGATCGTCAACGACGAAGCCAAGATCAGCGTACGCAAGACCCTTGACGATCCGAACAACTGCCTCGTCATCATCTCCGGTTTCATCCCCGGCGGCGCTCGCAAAGGCGAACGCTTCGATGTTGACGTCACCCTTCCCGCCGGCAGCAAGGCTTCTAGCCTCGTTGGCGGGCAGCTCCAGGTCTGCTGGCTTAAGGTCTACGAAAAGGCCGCCAACCTCAGTGACAAATACAACGGCTCCAATCGCGTTCTCGAAGGCCACATCCTCGGTCGCGCCCACGGACCGCTTATCGTTGGGTTCGGCAACAACGTCGATGTGCACGAACTCAAGCGAGCCCGCGTTTGGCATGGCGGCACGTCGCTCATCGATAGGCCATATCACTTCATCATGAAGAACGACGACAAGTCGATCCGTATCGCCAACTCCGTCGCTAGCCGAATCAACTTCATGTACCAGGACGATCCCTCGCGGAAAAAGATTCACTCGGATTTCAATGACCAAGAGAATCAGATTCTCAACATGGGCAATATCGCCAATCAGCTTAATCAGAAAAACGACGCCAACGGCATGAATGTGCACGAGATGGCCAAGCCGATGAGCAAGGACGTCATCAACGTCCGCGTGCCGCACGCCTATCGCCTGGATCACGAGCGTTTCGTACGTGTGTCGCGCTTTACGCCATTGCGTGACACCGACCCAAATCTCGTCCGCTATCGTCAGCGCTTGCAAAAAATGCTGCTCGACCCGCATGAAGCCCAGCGAGCGGCAATGCGCCTCGAATCGCTCGGCCGAGCGTCGATCGCGGCCCTCAAAGCCGGTCTGGACAGCGACCATCCGTTCGTTCGCTATGTCAGTGCCGAATCGCTGGCCTACGTTGGCAGCACACTAGGCGTTGATACGCTGGCGGAGATCGCCCACAAGCATCCGATTTTCGGCGTCAGTGCGACGCTGGCACTCGCCAATCTGGGGGAAACGATCTGCCGCGATCGGCTTACCGAGATGCTCACCAACGACGAACCGTCGCTGCGTTGTGCCGCCTTCCACGCGCTGTCGAAACTCGATGAAACCGATCCGCGACTGGGCACGCTCAATCTCAACGATTCGTTCTGGATATCGCTCGTCCCGCAGGCGCCCAATCGCATGGTTTATTATGCAACCGGCACACGGCCTCAGCTCATGCTGTTTGGCAAAGGCATCACGTTGGCGGCGGAAACGCGCATGATGGTCGGTAAGGACTTCACCATTGCGCCGGCGGATGAACCCGATAAAATCGTCGTCAAACGGATCACCTTCCAGGGCGAACGAAAACGCGTTTCCTCGCGCAGACTGGATGAGACGTTAATCGCACTGGCGGAACTCGGCGCGACCTACGCCGACGCCGTCGAGTTCTTGCGCAAGGCAAGCGACTACCAACATTTCAACTGCCCGATCCTGCCGTGGACGATTACTGAGGTGCCGTTGGAATCGCTCGTGGAAGCGGGACGGAGTATGAAGTAGGTCGTATTTTGACCAAGGAGGTTTAGCCGCTCGCTTTCGGCGAGCGCGAGCTATGCCTTGTTCTGGAGAAAAAACAGTCCGCGCTCGCCGAATGCGAGCGGCTAAACGAAATCGGGAAGAGTTTCCCCAACGGACCCCCGCAATGCTTAAACGTCTCGAACTCGTCGGCTTCAAGAGCTTCGCCGACAAAACGGTGTTCGAGTTCGGCGACGGCGTCACCTGCATCGTCGGGCCGAACGGCTCGGGCAAGAGCAACATCGTTGATGCCGTCCGCTGGATTCTCGGCGAACAATCCGCAAAAAGTCTGCGCGGCGGCGAAATGGCCGACGTCATATTCAACGGATCATCCTCACGCCGCAGTCTCGGTCTCGCTGAAGTCACGATGACGTTCGACAACAGTAAAAAGCAACTCGCCACCGACGCCGAGATCGTCCAGCTCACGCGCCGCGTCTATCGCACCGGCGAAGGCGAATACCTCATCAACGGTCAAATCGGCCGACTCAAAGACATTCGCGAAATGCTGCTCGGCAGCGGCCTGGGCAACGACGACCTCTGCATCATCGCTCAGGGCAAGGTCGATGTACTCCTCCAGGCGTCCAACAAGGATCGCCGCACGATCTTTGAGGAGGCTGCGGGCATCAGCCGATTCAAGGCCAAGAAACTCGAAACGCTCCGCAAGCTCGAGCGCGTCGATCAGAATTTGGCACGCGTCAAGGACATCATCGAAGAGGTCGAGAAGCAACTGCGCAGCGTCAAGTTGCAGGCATCGAAAGCGCAGCGTTATCAGGAATACACGAACCGGCTCAAAGAGCTACGGGTCACGCTCGGTTTGTCGGAGTATCGCGAACTGACGAGTAAACTCGACTCGGAGACGCAGGCCCTCGATACGCTGAAAAACGAACTGGACCAACGTGCCGCCCGCGCCGGCGCCTGCGAGGCTGAGGCGGAACGCCTCGAAATGTGGCTCGCCGATCTCGACGATCAGCTCCATGACGAGGAATCGGCGCTGGGCAAATTGCTGCAGGAAATCAAATCGGAAGAGACGACGATCCTGCACGAAATAACTCTGTCCGCCGATCTCGAAATCGAACTGCAAGAGACACGCAATCGCCTTATTCAGTTGACGGTTCATGTGCGCAGTTTAGCCAACACCGCGCGCAACGCCGAGGACGCGCTGCGTGACGTTGTCAGGCAAACCGGCGAGCACCGCGACGTTTTACGCACGCAAGACGCATCGCTGCAAACAGCTACCGCGCGACTGAGCGAACTCAACGAGCAGATCGCCACCGATAAGGCGTGCCACCTCGAAGAGATGCGTCGAGCCGCCCATTTGCAAAACGAGGCCGTCGCCAGCAAAGCGCAGGTGGACAATCTTCGCCGTGAGCGCGATCGCTTGCGGCATCGCTCGGACATTGCCGCTGAGAGCCTGGCGTCAATTGATCTGGAGTTGCAAGCATTGCTCGACGCGGAACGGACGCTGGTCGCTCGCTGGCACAATGCGCGCCATGTGTTCAACGAGCAGAAAACGGAACAACTTCGCATTCGCGAATTGCTGGATCGCACGCAAGAGCGCATCTCGCAGCTACGTCAGGAACGCAGCGGATTGGCGAGCCGCATTGAGGTTCTCGAAGGTCTGATCCGCAGCCACGAGGGCCTGGGCACGGGCGTGCGCGAAGTCATCGCATTGATCGAAAAGGCTGAGGATGCCGGGTGGCGAAGCGTCATCGGCATGATCGCCGACTTTCTCACGGTCAAACGGGAATATGCCCCGCTGATCGACCTCGCGCTGGGCGACTGGGCGCAGCGATTCGTCGTGCGTGACATGGAGTTGCTCAACAAGACGTTGGCGGCACGGTCAAATCCGCTGGCAGGCCGGGCGAGTTTTCTGCCGTTGAACGCGATCCCTCGACCGGGCGATACGCCGGCCAATCCGATCCTGGATGCCTTGCGTGCGAACCAGAAATTGCATGTCTCGATGGTCAGCCGATTGCGTGACGGAGAAACCGCGGAGCGTCCGCGTCTGGTAGCGCTGGCAGACCAACTGGTATCGTGCGAACATCCTGAACTCGCCGATCTGCCGTCGCAATTACTAGGTCGCACGCTAATCGTGCGCGACCTAGCCGCGGCTCGAACGATCGCGCCACATGCGCCCGGCTTTCGTCTCATCACACTGCAAGGCGAGCTCCTCGAACCCGATGGTACGCTCACCGTCGGCATGCACCATGCCGAGACCGGCATCCTGTCGCGAAAAAGTGAGTTGCGCGAGTTGCAAGAACAACTTGTCGCCCTCGACGTGCGCATCAGCGACTCCCAGCACGACGTGCAAGCATTGCGTGACAAGGGCCACGCCATCGAAATCGCGATCAACGAGGCCCAGGAAAGCGTCACCGTTTTCAACGACCAGGTCAACGATCTGCGTTCGCGCATTCATCGCCACCAGGATCGTCGACAGGGCTTGCACGATGAAGTCACCGTGAGCCGTGAGGAAATGCAGCGCATCGAAAACGAAGTGCAGACACTCGAAGAAACCTATCGTCGCTGTGAAACGCAAGCCGCCGAGGCCGAGGCGCTCGTGCAAACGCTGCATCTTCGGCTTCACCAAGCGGACGACGAAATCCGCACGCGCGATGCCGAACGCCAGCACGCTCAACTGGCCTTCACGCAGGCGAAGGTGGCGTGTGCCCAAGTCGAGGAACGCCTGCGTGGCCTGGAGACGCAGAATCAGCAGGCACAACGGGATTGGCACGATCGCAACACCGAACTCGCCCACAACCAGCGCAATGTCAACACCCTTGGCACTCGTTTATCGGAAAGCCAGCGAGCCATGTTGCAAGCCTCGGCGAAGCTCGCGCATGCCTTCCTGACAAAGGAGCAAGCCCAGGCCCGCATCGCCGACATGACGCACCAGCGAGAGCAAAAACGTCAGGAGCGGGCACGCCTCACCCAACAAGCACAATGCTCGCGGACCGAATGGCGTGCCCACCAGGAGAACGTGCACCAGCGCGATCTGCAAGCGTCGAACCTCCGCCATCAGCGTGACACACTGGTGCAACGGCTGCGTGAAGACTACCAGATCGAACTCGCCGAGTTGCTGCGCCAACCGCAACCACAGGCACCGGATGCGGAACCGTTTGTTCCGCAAACCGCCCAGGAGGAGATCGACGAACTCCGCAAGAAGCTGAGCCGACTTGGCGCCGTCAACATGGAAGCCCTGCAAGAACTCAACGAACTCGAATCGCGCTCGACCTCGTTGCAAGCCCAGTACAACGATCTCATGGACGCCAAGAAGTCGCTCGAGGAAATCATCGGCAAGATCAACGTGGATAGCAAACGCCTGTTCGAGGAAACCTTTGTCGTCGTTCGCGCACACTTCCAGGAACTCTTTCGCAAACTGTTCGGCGGCGGCATGGCGGACATCGTGCTTGAAGATGAAAACGACGTGCTCGAATCGGGCATCGACATCATCGCCCGCCCGCCAGGCAAAGAGCTTCGCAGCATCTCGCTCATGTCCGGCGGCGAAAAAACCATGACCGCCGTCGCGCTTCTCCTGGCAATCTTCCGCAGCAAACCCAGTCCGTTCTGTTTGCTCGACGAGGTCGATGCCGCACTCGATGAGGCAAATATCGGCCGCTTCACCGCCGTTATCAAGGAATTCAGCTCGCTGTCGCAGTTCATCGTCGTCACGCACTCGAAGAAAACGATGTCCGCCGGCGATGTCCTGTACGGCATCACAATGCAAGAATCAGGCATCTCCAAACAGGTGACGATTCGGTTTGAGGATTGGATCGACGACTCGGCCCCTCTGCAGGCGCAGGCGTCTTGATAGAATTGTCATTGGTCATTGGTCATCAGTCCTAAGCAATTCGGGCGAAAGCGTCGATTTGTCACTAATCACCAATGACTAACACTACAGCGCCGCCTCTTGTAGCTGAATTCGTGAGAATTCGGATTCGTCGCAACCGAATTCTCACGAATTCAGCTACAAGAGGCGCTGTAAAACTAATGACTAATGACAAAGGACAAAGGACGAAAATAATGCGTATCAAACTCGATTATGGCCGAACCGGACTTGAAGTTGACCTACCCGACAAGAACGTCGTCGGCCCGCTGGCGATTCGCGATACGGAGCCGTTGGCGAATCCGGAGCAAGCGATTCTGGATTCGCTGGAGAAGCCGATCGGTACGCCTCCGCTGGCGAAATTGGCGAAAGGCCGTAAGAGCGCGTGCATCCTCATCTGCGACATCACGCGGCCCGTACCGAACAAGCTGATCCTACCGCCGATGTTGCGAATTCTTGAGGAGCAAGGCATCCCGCGCGATGAGATCATGATTCTCGTCGCTACCGGATTGCATCGTCCCAATCAAGGCAACGAACTGGAGGAGATGGTCGGCCCGGAGATCGTCAAGCATTACCGCATCGAGAACCATTTCGGCAAGAAGCTCAGCGACCACGAGTTCCTCGGCGTGACACCCAACGGCGTTCCCTCGTATATCGATAAGCGCTACGTCCACGCCGACTTGAAGATCACCACAGGCCTGATCGAACCGCACCTCATGGCGGGCTATTCGGGTGGGCGCAAAGTCATCTGCCCGGGCATCGCGGCTCTGGAGACCGTCAAGATTTGGCATGGCCCGAAATTTCTCGAACACCCGAAAGCGGACTGCGGCTCCGTCGAAGGCAATCCGGTCCATGAAGAGAACACCCGCATCGCCAAGATGGCGGGCTGCGATTTCATCGTCAACGTTTGCATCGACGGCTCACGCCGCATCCTTTGGGTCGGTGCTGGGCACATGGAACAGGCCTGGCATGAGGGCGTGCGTTTTGTCGAGAATGTCGTGCGTGTGCCGGTCAGTGAACCGATGGATGTCGTCGTCACAAGTTGCGCGGGCTATCCGCTCGATACGACATGGTATCAAGCGATCAAGGGCTTGCTCGGCGCGCTGCCGATCGTCAAGCAAGGCGGCACAATCGTGCTGGCGGCAAGCCTGACCGAAGGCGTCGGTTCGCCAGAGTTTCAGCACCTCATCGCCGACAACACCGACCTGTCGGCGTTCATCCAGCGCATCCTGGGCAAAGACTATTTCGTCATGGACCAATGGCAACTCGAAGAATTCGTCAAGGTCGCGAAACGCTGCAAGATCAAAGTAGTTACGCAGGGTCTCTCCGCCGAGACGCTGAAGAAGTGCCATGTCGAAGCATCACCGAGCGTCGAGCAAGCGGTGGCCGATTGCTTGAAGGAATACGGTCCGAACGCGAAGATTGCGGTGATCCCGAAGGGGCCGTATGTGCTGCCGTATGTGGGGGTGTGAGCGAGACCGAAGACATCAGAGCCGGAAGCGTGAGCGACGGTTCAAATTCACCCGTCGCTTGTGTTTCCGGCTTTGGGATTCCGTTTGAGAATACATCTTGATGACTTCGCAATTTGCGAAGATAATGGTTTTGGATTTTCTTTCTGAAGGACAGCCACGTCATGCACGTGATATCAAGAAAGAAACTTCGCGAGTTTTGGGAGAATCCAAAATACGCGAATTCCGAACCGGCTTTGTCCGCCTGGTATCAGGTTGTTGAGGACGCAAGTTGGGATAGTTTCGCGGATGTAAGAAGGACCTACAATTCAGCGGACCAGGTTGGAAGCAAAACCGTGTTCAATGTCGGCGGAAACAAGTTCCGAATCGTCGCGTTCATTGATTACGAGGCTGCCAAGATCTTTGTTAGAGCCGTCCTGACGCACAAGGAATACGACACGGGAAATTGGACGAACGATGAGTTCGGAAACGACTGGAAGCCATTTCGAGAAATCGTCAAAGAGATTCAGAAACGAAAAGGAAAGCCGGAATGAGAACTACCGCGACAAAAAGACGCACACACGAGGACAAGTATCTCGCCCTCGTCCAGCAATTCCCGCTGCGCCCATTGCGATCGTCGCACGAACTGGATAACGCGGTGGCGATGATCGACTCGCTGCTCGACAGGCCGCTCGATGGCGACGAGCGCGATTATCTCGCGGTGCTGAGCGACCTGGTCGAGCGGTATGAATCAGTGCACGAAGAAATCAAACCGCAATCGGATTGCGTCATGTTGCGGCACTTGATCGAGGCGAAGGGTGTCCGGCAGGCCGACGTTGCGAAAGGGTGTCGCATTGCCGAATCGACCATCAGCGCGGTTTTGTCGGGGGCTCGCAAATTGAACCGCTGGCAAGTTGCGAAGCTAGCGAAATATTTTCATGTCCCAGCAACGGTCTTCTCGCTCGAAGAGTGATGCCTTTCGGATTCCGACATTCCACTTTCACTCCGCGACCATTGCGCAGAACCAGACGCGGCCGATGCCATGCATCGTCGTATCGAACTTCTTTTTCACTTTTCCGCGAAAGATATCGAGCGTTTTCGGCGAGATGCCGAGTTCCTTGGCGATGTCCTCCTGTGTCATGCCCATGGCGATGCGTTCGGCCGTCTGGCGTTCGCGCGGGGTGAGGCTTTTGACCATGGCAACGGCGTCGGCGGGGTCCAACTGGAATACGTTGTTGATTTTCTTGGCAGGTTTCTTGGCCATGAGACTGGTTCCTTCGGTGCAATCGAGCCGGGTGTCCTCGCGCGACATCCGGTCGCGTGAATTGTGGATCGATAAAGCTATCTCGACATTTTATATACGAAAAGTTCCCTGTGTATCGATTTCGGTGCGAATGCCAAAAAAAACGCCCGCAGCGTCGTGATGAATTACGATAGCGATTGCGAATTTTGTGCGACAATTCTGTTGACACACTTCCGAAAAAACGCGAAAATAGACTGAGGGTGCGCGTCAGATGTCGCAGCATCCTATCCCGCCCGCTGTCGGTTGTTGGAAAACTGCCGCCTGCTCGATTGCGTTTCTTTCCCACCAGGAGGCCAGGCATGGCTCTCATTCGAATTGGTAAGCCGATTTTCTCCGCTTTTTTCCTTCTCATCACGCCGGTACTGGCTACTTCTCAAGAAGTTCCTCTGCGTGCGATCATTGACAAGGAAATCAAAGCTGGCTTCGCGAAGGAGAAGGTCACGCCGCCTGATCGCGCCGGCGATTCGGTATTTCTGCGGCGAATCTACCTCGACCTCGTGGGCATGGTTCCGTCCTTCGACGAAACGACGGCGTTTCTGAAGGACGCCGACCCCAAGAAACGCGAGAAGGTTATCGACAGGCTATTGGCCGACCCGCGTTACGCTACTCAGCAGGCGCAAGTGTGGGATTTGGTCCTGTTCGGTCGTAATCCGCTGAGCTTCGACGCCCGAGGCAAGCGTGAGGGGTTCAAGAAATGGCTCAGCGAGCAATTCGCGAAAAACGAACCGTATGACCGATTGGTAAGCAAACTGCTTACCGCCGAGGAAGATGGCTCGCAGCTGTTCTACGTGCAATATCGCAATGCGACGGAGGAGCTGACGACCGCCGTCACGCGTGTATTCCTTGGCACGCAATTGCAATGTGCGCGCTGCCACGATCATCCGTTCGAGCATTGGACGCAGAAAGACTTCTTCGGCATGGCCGGCTTCTTCATTCGGCTCGTCGTTGTCGATGCGGGTGGTACGCCGACTGACAAGAAATTCGTCATCGGCGAGAAAAGCACGGGCGAAGTGCTCTTCGCAGGCTCGGTCAAGGAACTCAAGCCAGGCATGAAGGGCGATCCCGTTAAGCCGAAATTCTTGGGAGGGACCGAACTCAAGGAACCGGTGATGCCCAAAGACTTCAAGTATCCCGTCTTCAAAGGTAACAAGGCGCCGCCGAAGCCGGCGTTCTCACGCAAGGCGAAAATCGTCGAATGGCTCACGGCGAAGGACAACCCGTATTTCGCGCGGGCGATGGCGAATCGCATTTGGGCGCAATACATGGGCCGTGGATTCGTGCATCCCGTTGACGACTTCAGTGAAAAGAACGAACCGAGCCATCCTGCCCTGATCAAGGCGATGGAGGCGAGTGTCGTTGCGAATAAGTTCGATGTCAAAGCGTTGATACGCGAGATCGTCAACAGTGATGCGTATCAGGTGACCGACGTCGGTCTCGTCACCGAGGCTTTGCCGAAGTATTACGAACGCGCTCGTGTCCGTCCGCTGAGTGCCGAGGAGTTGATGGCGTCGCTCGGCGTGTCAACAGGCCATGGCGCGGATTGGGCGGCGAAATCGCAGAACGCGACGACCGAGTACATGACCCGTTTCTTCGGCGAACCGACCGATGGGCAAGGCGTCTTCCAGGGCAGCTTGGCGGAACATCTGTTCCTCAATAACGCCGGGCAAATTCGCGCGTTGGGGCAGGCACGCAAAGGCAATCTCGCGGACGATATCTTGAAGAGTAAGGAAACCTGGGATGGCAAGGTCGATCGCCTGTTCCTGTCGATTCTAAACCGCACGCCGACGGAAACCGAGAGGGAGCGTTTCGTGAAGCACCTGACCGCCGACGCGAAATCGACGTCACAACGGCTGGAGGAGGCGGTTTGGGTGCTGGTGTCGTGTTCGGAATTCCGATTTAATCGGTAAGCGATAGGTGCAAGTTTCAGGTTGAGTAGGTTCAAAGTCGCCGAAGAAACTTGAAGTTCAAACCATGGCGACTTTCTAGCGAAATGAGTTCTTCCGATTTTTGGCAATCGCATTAGGCTCGGCAGGTAAAGTTCGATACCAACTTTATGTTGCGCTCGATCAGGAGTATTTGACGCAGAACGAATTTGAAGAACGGTATACTATGGCGATAGAGACGAGTCGCCTGATTTCTGCATTGACGAACTACTTGGATACAAAGCAAAAATAAATAAAGAGGGGGAATTCGTGATGATGACTAACTTGAAACCTGACACATGCAACTTGAAACAACACGTAGGCCGCCGTGACCTGCTCAAGGGCGCATTGGCGGCCGGCGGCATGGCCGTCGCCAACTTCGGCGGGTTGTTTAACTCGCAAACCATCGCGCAGGAGGCTCGGCGCTCCAACAAACGCTGCATCCTCCTGTGGATGAACGGCGGGGCCAGCCAGATCGACACGTTTGATATGAAGCCAGGCCGACCAACGGGCGGGCCGTTCCGTCCGATTCAGACGCCGGTCAATGGCATGCAGGTTTGCGAATACATGCCGCTTATGGCTCGGCAAGCCGACAAGCTTTCCGTTATTCGCAGCATGCGCACGCAGTCGCCGGACCATCCGGACGGCATCTATCATATGCACACTTGCTACAAGATGAACGAGCGCATGCCTCACCCGGAAATCGGGGCGATGATCGCGAAGTTCCTTGGCAATCCCGAAGCCGACCTGCCCAGCTTTATCCGCATGGGTTCGACGGGCAACGGCGGTTCGGGCTACCTTGGCCCGCAATACGAGCCGTTCAGCCTTGGTCGCGATGGTCGGGTGCCAACGTTTGCTGCTCCGCTGGTGACGGAAGAGATTCAGAATCGTCGCGGCGAGTTGCTGAGCTTCATGGAACAGCAGCACGCGCAGCAGCATCGTGCGGATCCGTTCGCATCGCATCGCACCGCCGAGCTTCGCGCGTTGCGTTTGATGCGTGCCCGGCAAATCTTCAACGTCGGCGAGGAATGGACTCGTGCCCAATCGCGCTATGGCAACACCGACTTTGGCCGTAGCTGCTTCATGGCTCGCAAGCTCGTCGAGGCCGGCGTGCCGTTCATCGAAGTCGGCCAGGAGAATTACGACAGTCACGCCGACAACTTCGTCTGCCACAAGGCGAATATGGACGTGCTCGATCCCGCATGGTCGGCACTCTTGCAAGACCTGAGCGAACGCAGCCTGCTTCAGGACACGCTCGTCGTCTGGATGGGCGAAGTCGGCCGCACCCCGCAGATCAACAACCGCGTCGGCCGGGACCACTACATCCGCGCCTGGACGATCGTGCTGGCCGGCGGTGGCGTCCGCGGCGGACAGCTTTACGGCTCCACCGACCGCGATGGCCGCGATGTCGCCGAGAACCCGGTCACCGAAGGCGACCTGTTCGCGACGATCTACGCCGCCCTCGGCATCAATCACCGTGTCCGCCATTACGTCGGCACGCGGCCAATCTGGGCCACGCCGGAAGGCTCGCGGCCCGTGCGGGCGCTGTTGGCGTAGGCTAAAACCTCAAGCCCGCAGGTGAGCGCATGCGAGCCTGCGGGGTCATGGGAGAAACCAAACATGATTGCCATCGTACTGCCGTCGGATATAGCGGAGTCCGTGGAGCATGCCGCGCTTGCCAAAGGAATTACGCCGGAGATGTTGGCCATCGAAACCCTGCGGCAACAGTTCCCTCCGGTTCCCCAACCGATTGCACCGTCCGAACCAAAGAACCTTTTCGAGTATCTTGCGGGTTACATCGGGACAGTCGAAGGCACCGGCGAGACGAACTCGCGAAAAGGCGGAGAGCTTTTTGCAGATTACCTCGTGGAGAAACATCGCAAAGTGAGAAAGAAATGACCCTCACCGATGCCGGGCCATTGGTTGCATTATTGGACAAGAACGACGGCTGTCATGCCGAGTGCGTAGAAGCTGCCTTGACTCTGCCTCCTGATCCTTTCTTGTCAACTTGGCCTTGCTTCGCCGAGGCAATGCATTTGATTTATCGCGACAGTGGTTATTCGGGCCAAGTTAGGCTTTGGCAATTATTCCAGTCCAAGAAACTTGTCCTTCATGATCTGCAGGAGGCCGAAATCAGAAGATGATTGTGTTGATGCAAAAACACCACGACACACCAATGGACCTGGCCGACGCCTCCTTGGTCGCCGTAGCGGAACGGCTCGGTTTGAAGCGTATTTTTACGCGCGACAGCGATTTTCGCATTTACCGATTGGCCGACGGCTCGGCACTCGATGTGGTGCCATGAATGCGTCAGAATGAGGGCTGCCGCAATGTCACGATGTCGCCTGATATTGTCTACGGTGATCCTAGTTGTGGTCGCAGATTGCGCTTATTCGCAAGAATCCGACCCGCTCGGCAAACTTATTCTTGTTACGACCCAAGAGTTGCTTTTGCGCGAGATTTGTTCGATTAAGCGAGAATTGCAAGGTCAAATAGGAAGAATGACAACGGGTTCGCCGAACGACCACGTGCGAGCGAGAAATGCAGCCACGATACTTTCGATGATTGAGCGATCCATAGTCGAACAGGAACTGACGGATGTGCAGTCTCTGCTTCGATTTGGAATTTTGTTTTCCGCTGAGAAGCTCATGATACTTGCCGTTGAGCAAACCGAAAGCCTTTCGGATAGACTCAAAGGGATGCTCGCGGAGATAGATCGCCTCGGCAATCTGGCTGGAAAAAATCACCAGACGCCTGAATCACGGATTGTGGAACGAATCAATTCATTCCAAAAGGCTCACGCCGACCAGTCGGAACGGATAGTCGAGCATATCGTGGAGGCGAAACTGATCAGGTTGTTGAAAGAGGTAAGCCGAATACCAGCACGACCTTCACGACCTCGGTGGGGGCGACCTAGCTACGGGGACGCGATTCGGCAAGAATTGGAATTGTATAAGTTGCTAAAATGACGACCCCGTGCAGGCCGACCTGAAATAGCGCAAGGAAACCATCCTTGGCATTCCCAGAGAGGTGACGCAATGTTTGACCTTACTGAACATCAACACAACGAAATCGCTATGGCGGGCGATCAACCCGTGACGGCGATCGATACACAGACGAAGACGGTCTACGTGCTGGTGCGTCAAGAAATTTATGAGCGTTTCTCGGCTGTTATCGAAGACGATAATGCTCGACATTTTGAAGCATTGTTCGAGAAGCTGGATTCCGAGGACTGGGAAGACGCATCGAATTACGAGGATGCGAAATGAGCTTTCTTCGTGGCGATGTCGTTCTATTTGAACATGATTTTAGCGATGGTTCGGGTTCGAAGGTTAGGCCATGCGTGATCGTACAAAACGGCACGAGGAATACGCACCTTGAAGGAACGATTGTAACTACCATAAATTCTAACGTCCATCATGCGTCAGACCCGACGCAGGTGTTTATCGATATCGCGACAAACGACCGACAAGCTACGGGCCGTCGTAAGAATTCGGTCATCAAAGCTGGAAAACTATGGACGATTCGCCAGGCCAAGATACTGGAAAAGATCGGCATCCTACCTGCCTCGCTTCAGCAGAAGCTTGATGAATCTCTGAAAATTGCGCTGGAACTCCCCTGACGAATCGGACAGAATTTGCCTATTAACTGAGTACCTTCAATGCACAATCGCATTCTAGTACCGTGTTGCGCGTTCTCCTTGGTACTGCTCAGCACCGCGACCACGCTGCACGCCCAACCCGCCCCGTTCGCGGACGCCAAGGCGATTCACACGTTGCCGTGGGACGCCGATTGGGTCACCGCCATCAGCTTTATTGGCAACGACAAAGTTGCGGCAGGCAATAAGATCGGCGATATCCTCGTCTGGAATCTGCCGGCGCCGGGTGGCAAAACACCCGCACCTGCTCGGCGATTACTCGGCCACACCAACGAGATCAATCGGCTCATCACCACGCCCGATGGCAAGACGCTCATCTCCGCGAGCAATGATCGCACCGTGAAATACTGGGATGCCGTCAACGACAAGGGCGCCGTCGGCTCCGTCGTGCTCAATCGGCGTGAGATCGAGACCGCGCTCGATCGCAAGAAAAAAGCGCCGACGCCCGTGGAAATTAAAGTCGCCGTGCAGAAAGCGACCAAGGAACTCGTCGGTCACAAGGACTGGGTGCTCGGCCTGACGCAGACGCCCGATGGCAAGACGCTCGTCACTGGCGACGACAAGGGCGTCATCATCGTTTGGGATCTGCCCGCGGGCAAAGAGCTGCGCCGCTGGCAGACCAAGGGCTGGATCTGGGGCCTGGCCGTGTCGCCCGATGCCAAGACGGTCGTCGCCTCGGAACGCATTCCGTTGATCTTCGATTCCGGCGCTCGGACGGCTTTCAACATGTGGGACGCCGAGACGGGCAAGTCGCGCATCGATCTTAGCAAAGACATCAAGGAACGCATGGCCGCCGCCGCCTATTCGCCCGATGGCAAATGGCTCGCCGTCGTTCGAGGCGGCGAGGCGGGTGGGTTGGCTGGCAAAGTGACGCTGCTCGATCCAGTCACCGGTAAGAAGTTGCGCGAGACCTCGCCAGGCCATCAGGACGGCGCGACTGATCTCGCCTTTCATCCCGATGGCAAGCACATCTTTTCAGCAGGCCGTGATACGCTCGTCAAAGTTTGGCAACTCACCGACGGTAAGCATGTGCGCGATCTTGGCACGGGCCGAGGCGGTCAGTTCAAGGATTGGATCTGCGCGATCGCGATCTCGCCGGACGGTCGACTCCTGGCCGCTGCCGACATGGCCGGGCAGGTTGTGATTTATGCGTTGAGCAAATGAAATGCGGAAGAGTCTCACGCAAAGGCGCAAAGACCTAGCGCGGCAAGCCGCAAATAAGTGGATTCCCTATTGTTAACCCACTTATTTGCGGCTTGCCGCGCTAGGTCTTTGCGCCTTTGCGTGAGATTTTTTTTTCGTCGAAGGTTCCGCATGCAGTCAGACTTCACATCGCCCGTCCAATGTTGCATGACCTGTCGGCTTCGGATTGCGGATTGCGCTTGTGCCGAGGCGCCGCGCCTCGACATTGCGACTCGCCTCATTGTCATCATTCACGCCAAGGAATGGCGGCGTTCCAGCAACACCGGGTACCTCGCGCGATTAGCGACCAAAGCCGGAGAGGTCCGCGTGCACGGTTTGCCGCATCAGGCCATCAGCAGCGAAGGCATCGACGCCGGCTCACGCGCCACGCTCGCGCTCTACCCTGGCCGTGGGGCGATACCGCTGACCGCCGCGTTTCTCACCTCGCTGCCTCGCCCGCTGACGTTGCTCGTTCCGGATGGCAACTGGATGCAAGCGAAAAATATGATGCGCCGCCTGCCAATGCTCGCCCGCGCCCAACCGGTCCGCCTCGATGGCCCCAGCCTCGGCCTCGCTTGCCTGCGTCGCAACGCCTACCCCGACCGCATGTCCACGTTTGAGGCCATTGCCCAAGCCCTTGGCATACTCGAAAACGAAACAATCGCCGCCACAATGCTCAACTTCTTCCGACACGTCCTGCCACACATGGCTCTGAGCAAACAGCGAACCGCCAACATCCATGTCTCGTAGACCAGCGATATACTTCAACCGGCGAACCTCCAAACGCTGTTGCATGCGCTCGTCAGAATGCGAGTACCGTTCAACAGGCAGCACGCGGAGATCATCCTCGGAAAACGCAAGCTTCGCCATCCCTGGCTCCTTCCTCGTTCAATGACGCCAGGGATGCCGGATCGCGAATTGTTGGCCGATGCAGACACGCAGGCTGCCGCCGAACGGGTAGTAGGCGAATTTCGGCAACGATTTGATCCGCTCGTCCAGCCAGCGCTCGAGGCCGAAGCTGTCAGGCTCGGCGAAGAATCGCGGGGCGCGCTGCACAACCCATTGCGGCATCAAGATTGTTGTGCCGCACGGCACTTCATAGCGCGTTTATACGCGGTCATCGATCGCTCTGGCGTATAGTGGCGGTGAGCGATGAGAGGAGATTTATCGTATCAATCGAAAGGCGAAACCGAAAGGCTTGCCGATACGCGTTGCCATGGGGTAAAACAATTGTGTATTAGGTTATTCGGCCTGCAGCTTAGCGATCGGAACATCACACATGATCGCTAAGCCGCAAGCTGCGATCTTGCCCAACAAAGGAGTTCATGATGCCACGTGTTTTTCTCAGCGATAAGCTCGGCGCCGGTGGGGTCGAGTTGCTCAAGGCTTCAGGTCTGGACATCGACAACCGCCCCGGGCTTAAGGACGCGGCTCTCGTCGAAGCTCTGCAAGCAGCCGATGGCATGATCGTCCGCAGCGAGACGAAGGTGACAGCGGCGCTGCTGGAAAATCCGGGCAAGCTGCGGGCCATCGTTCGGGCAGGCGTCGGCGTCGATAATATCGACATCTCGGCGGCGACGCGCAAGGGCATCGTCGTCATGAATACGCCAGGCGGCAACACGATCAGCACTGCTGAGCAGACGATCACGCTGATGATGACGCTCGCCCGCCACACTGCCGCTGCCGACGCCAGCATGAAGCAGGGCAAATGGGAACGCTCGAAATTCGTCGGCACGCAACTCGCCGGCAAGACGTTGGGTGTCGTCGGGCTGGGCCGAATCGGTCGTGAGGTTGCGCGGCGAGCGGCTGGCCTGGACATGAAGATCATCGGCTTCGATCCGTTTTTCTCGCCGGACTTCGCGGAAAAGATGGGCATCGAGACGGCGCCGGACCTGGCGAGCATGCTGCCGAGGATCGATTTCCTGACGGTGCACACGCCGCTGTCGCCGGAGACGACGAATCTGATCGGCGCCACCCAGCTAGCAATGATGAAGAAGGGCTCGCGCGTCCTGAACTGCGCTCGCGGCGGGATCATCAACGAGGACGCGCTCGTCGAGGCGCTGAAGTCCGGCCACATCGCCGGGGCGGCATTGGACGTGTTCGTGCAGGAACCACCGCCTGCGGACCATTCGTTGCTGAAGCTGGCGAATGTCGTCGTCACGCCGCACCTCGGCGCGTCAACCACGGAGGCACAGGAATCGGTCGCGCTCGAGGCGGCCCAGTTGCTCATCGACTATCTCACGAAAGGCGCGGTGCAGTTCGCCGTCAACATGGCTGCCGTCGATCGCGCCGAGCTCGAAGAGGTCCGCCTGTACGTGGACATGGCCCGTCGGCTGGGGCTATTGCAAGCGCAGATGGCCCAGGGATCGATCAAGCGAGCTCAGCTTACCTACCGCGGTGATGTCGCTCGCCGAAGTACCAAGCTCATTACTGGCGCTTTCGCGGCGGGCTTGCTCGAATCGCATCTCGCGCAAAACGTCAACATCGTCAACGCCGAACTCATCGCTCGTGAACGCGGTATCGAAATCATTCAGCAAAGCGTCTCTCACCGCGGCGATTTCAGCACGCTCATTCAGACCGAGGTCACCACCGACAAGAAATCCTACATCGCCTCGGGCACGTTGTTCGGTAACCAGTTCCTCCGCCTTGTGCAACTTGGCCAATACCACCTTGATGCCTACATGGACGGCATCATGCTGCTCTTCACCCATTGCGATGTCCCCGGTCTGATCGGCTTCATCGGCACGATCTTCGGGAAGCACAACGTCAATATCGCCCAAATGACCGTCGGCCGCGCGCAACCCGGCGGCGAGGCGATCGCGGTGCTTAACCTCGACAGCTATCCACCCGAAGCCGCGCTGCAAGAGGTTCGCGCTCACGACAAGGTCAGCAGCGTGAGCGTGGTGAAGCTGCCGAAAGCGGGCGAGATGCCGGTGTGGTTCGGGTGAGAGTAGCACAAATAACTCGCGATTTATCGCGGGCTATATGCGCGGCGTTGCGTCAATCCGGAATCTCATGCGCCTTCGCCCCTTCGCCGCCGTTTGGCGTCGCCAAGGCTTTGAGTATCTCCGGATCGGTGTCTTTTGCCAACCATCGTACCGAACCATCGGCCATCGCAAATGCAACTCCGCCTCCCTTTTTTCCGCCGAATCCCTCGGGGTGCTTCAAGCCGAGCGACGGATCACGGCTGTTCATCGGCATGCCCCACGGTTTCAGATTGTGCGCGACCTCGCCGAGCAGAATCGTATTGGCGGCGCCATCCGTGATCGCAGCCAGTTTCATAGGTTTCCCGCCCAACACGTGGACGTTGCCCGCGTAACTCATCAGCGCGTAACCCTCGGCGTTGTGTTCCTCGGCCAGCGGATGTCCGTATATCGCCACGGGAGTCGTAAACACGGAGAGGTGGCGAGGCGAAGCCCACGATTCGCACAGATTGATCTGTTGGTAGAGCGGCGCCTGATCGATATGCGGCAGAATCATCGTCTGCCAACCGTGGAGCGCTCGACCATTCGCGTCGAACGTGCCGCCGGGCGGGAATTGCTTTTCGGCGTCGTGATGGCCGAACAAACCCAGGCCGATGTTTTTGATGTTGTTTAATTTCCGTGTGCGAGCCGCACTGTGATCGATTTGCCAATGGGGAAGGTCGAATAGAATTGCAGCGTTGTGCGTGAGATTCACCATCGCGATTCCGGCAAGTGCGAGCATCGTGAGCAATCCAATCACTGCCAACGAGCGTTTTCGACTCCATCCTTTGAACCCGCGACACCAAGAGCCGATGGCGTGCACCACGGCGATTGTGATTCCGATCGCGCCCATGACCATGGCGATCACGACCCAATCGGCATCATATTCAGTCAACAATTCGCGGATGCGAATAAGCCAGCCAAAAAAGAACGCCTCCTGAGTAGCGCCTCGATCGTCGGGCATCGGTAGCAGGACGCAACAACCGATGACGCCGATCAGGCCGAACAGGAAGCACTTGAAACTTCGTGACATTCAATCCTCGATTGCGTGGGCCTTCGCCCCTTCGCCACCGCGCGGCGTGCCGATGGCTTTTAATACATTGGGGTCGATGTCGTGCGGCAGCAGGCGTACCGAACCATCCGCCATCACAACAAGCATGCCATGACGCCACGGGCCGCCAAAGCCGTGCGGCGATTTATTCAGACCGAGCGCGGGGTCACGCCAGTTGCCCGGCCTGCCCCACGGGCTGAAGTTATCGATGACTTCGCCCATCAGGATGGTATTCGATGTGCCATCGGTAATCTCGTCCACCCGCAGCGCCTTCGGACCGAGAACGTGCACGTTTGCTGCGTAATGGCTGAGCGCGAATCCATCGGTTGCGTTGTACAGGATCGCAGGGTTCAGAAATCCTGGAACCTCCGTCTGCATGGCCGGCGTGTTGTGTGTCGATGACCATGGCTGCTTGAGATCGATGCGCTGAAAGAGCGGCTGGTGGTCAATGTAAGGCAGCAGCAGCGTCTGCCAGCCATGCATCGCCCGACCTTGGTCATCGAACGTGCCTCCGGCGGGCAGGTGCTTGCTGTCATCCGCGAAATCATGCGCGGCAAGTCCGAAATTCTTTAGATTGTTCATTGACAGCGTGCGGTGGGCGCGGTTCTCCAAATCGGACCGAAACATCGACTCCTCCATCGTCGCCAATTTCTGTGAATTGAATGCAACGTTGTTGAACGCGACGCCAGCCCCGCCAACAAGCATCAGCAGGCATGTAATGGCAAACGACCAGCGCAGCGACCACGAACGAGACGGCAGATAGCGGTACGCAACGACGCGGCCGACACCCTCGCTGACGACGAAAACGCCGCCCCAGGTTGTGGCGACGATCCCCACGATGAACCAATCAATAGCATACTGCTCACGAAAGCGAGCAATGTAGCCGATCCAACCAGCGACTATTTCAATGGGCGGAAGGATGTAGGCCCCGAACCCCGAGAATGTCAAGCAACAGAAACATACAAACCCCGCCAGGGTCAAACATCCGAGCGTCGTCCCGGTTAACCAATATGCGAGTTTGTTCATGACAATGATTCTCGCGTCTTCTCCACAAACGCCACGCCGCGATAGATGTCGGCGAGGGCGAGTTTGACAGGCACACTCGCCAGCGTGAGCGTTTGCGCCGGTCCGCGAAATTCGGTCAGCAGCCAACTGTCGTCGGGTTGGCGAACGTAGCGTTCCACGAGCGGTTCGTCCTGGGCGATCAGGATGTATTCCTTCAGGGAAGGAATACGTCGATAATGCCCCGCCTTCGTGCCGCGATCAAATTTTTCGGTGGAATCCGACAACACCTCCATGAGGGCAAGTGGGTTCAGCAACGTGTCGAACACGCCATCTTCAAATTGCGGCTCATCGCAAACGATGATGACATCGGGATACGTGTACAATCCCGTCGCATCGACTTTGACGCGCAGGTCGCTGGTCCGGACGCGACATGGGCCATCATCAAGTTGGTTGCCTGCGTACCGAGCGACATTGTCCTTCACGGACGTGTGTTCCCAACTCGCGCCGGCCATCGCGAACATCTCGCCGCGATAGAATTCGCTCTTGAACTCGGCCTTCCGCTCACGAGCCAGGTATTCCTGCGGGGTCAACAGTATCTTCGGAACTGAGGACATGGGTCACCTCCATTCGGTGCATTGTAGGCCGCTGCAGGGAATCGCGTTCGGAATTCATGAGGTTTGGTGAGCGGCGCCGTGGCAAATCATCACCATGCGCCCCGCGTGCTGGACGAATTCTTTTTTCTGTTATGATTGCTTGCGTCATTGGTATACTACCCATATATTGCTATCCATTTATTCTTTCCGAGGTAGCCATGACGCACATCTGTTTCCCGCGTAGGCGAGCGTTTACGTTGATCGAGCTTCTGGTTGTCATCGCGATCATTGCGATATTGATTGCCCTCCTGGTGCCGGCCGTGCAGAAAGTCCGTGAAGCAGCGGCAAATACGCAGTGCTTGAACAATTTGAAACAGTTGGGAATTGGCGCCCAAGCGTACCACGACGCCTGGAAGCGTCTGCCAGCGGCGGTGCAGATTGCCTCGCCGACGTCACCGGGTTCGCAATATTTGGCCAGCGCGTATCGATCCACGCTGGAGGCCGGCAAACCGGACTTTGGTCCGAACTGGGCCGTGCTGATACTTCCGTACCTCGATCAGACGCCGCTGTATTTGTCGGCTCCCGTCGACAGCTACATGACGAGCGTGGGTACCAATCAAGGTTGGCGGACGATTCGTACGGTAACCTTGGCCGTGATGAACTGCCCGGCGGATGCGAGTAGCCATGCGACGCCGTTCTCCCTTCAAAACGGGAACTGGGCACGGGGCAACTACGCCGCCAACACCGGCGGCGGATGGTTCAACTTCACCCTTAACGGAGGATCGTCCAACAGCCCATTCCGAGCCTCTGGCGCGGGACTCGGCGGCCCCTTCGGCATCAACTGGGGCGCAAGACTCGGCAGCGACATCGCGGACGGCACATCCAACACGATCATTGTCAACGAGGTGCGGGTCGGCTTGAACGACAAAGATCGCCGAGGAACATGGGCGATGGGCTTGCCGGGTTCGAGCGTGACCGCCGCCCTTTCCGTCGGTGATGCCACAATCCCCAACGACACGAACGAATATTCCGACGACATCGAAGATTGCAATCAAGTCCGCATCGCGGCGGGTGTCGGGAACTCCGGTCTGGGCATACTCCGCATGGGATGTTCCAACGACAACCTGCCGAACAATTGGCCCAACTGGCAGGCCCAAGCACGCAGCAGTCACACTGGGCAGCGAGTCAATGCCGCTTTCTGCGACGGCACGGTTCGCAGCATCCTGCCGACGATTCTGCAATCCGTCTGGCAAGCCATCAATGGCCGAAACGATGGCAATACTACTGACGGCGAATCCTATTGATTTTGCAGCGTTCACTCGTAGGCCAGGCTTTTCGGCCAGACGTATTTTGACGATCATGGGGAAGCTACGGCAGACTGAAATGCCTGACTTACGAAACTGGTGGCCTGTCACAGCTTAAATGTAGAATGTTTGGTTTCCGAGCCGGAAGCGTAAGCGACGGACTGACATAACTATCCGTCGCTTACGCTTCCGGCTCGTACCCGATATCTTAGCGTTGACAAAGCACTAGTTCCCGCAAGGCTGAGAATGTCGTGGCCACAAACTGACAGCGTGTGGCCCTGACATTCCTACCCACGTGTAGAATAGCAATGTCGTCTTAGTAACTGCAAGAGGCTGACCTTCCTATACCTGGTCGGTTGATGTGAATTCGATGCGGAGAGTCGTACTCCATTGGCGATATTGGGCCTTCTCAAGGAGAGTTCCTTTGCGATTTCTCATTCTGCTATTTTTCGTTTGCCTCATCGCCAGCTTGCCTGCATGCTCAACAGAGTCAAAGTTGGCGACGGCAAAAGTAAAGGGCAATCTACTCTTCAACGGCACCCCCTTCGTCTCGAAACATAATAGTTCACTGACCGTCAAGTTCATCCCCATCGTTGAAGAGGGCCAGCCATTCGACACGTTCATCGCCAATGTCAATCGTGAGGACGGTTCCTTCGTCGTCGTGGGGCGTGCCGAGGGCGGGATTCCGGTGGGAAAGTATCGTGTTTCCATCGATCAAATGGTGATGAACATGCCGCCGGAGGTTGAAGCGATGAACCGTCGCTTCAGCCCGGAAGTATCCAGGATTATTCGCTGGATCACGGGGGATGAAACGATCCAAATCGATCTCGCCAAAGCGGAAGGCCAGTGATCGCCGATGTGGGCCACTTATCCGCGCCGGCGTTTGTACATTGCCGCTGCTTGGCGAAGGATTTCTTCTTCCTGCGCCGTCAGGCTGTCTTTGCCCGTACTGGCGATCTTCTCCAGCACGGCGTCGAGTTTCGCTTCGAGGTGTTCGTCGGCGACGGCCTGGGAGCTGGATTTGACTGCAACGCCGACCGGTTCCTGGAACTGAGGTTCGGGGTTATACAGTTTCAAGCGAGGCCGTGCTTTCGGCTGATCTCGCCATTTCGCTCGCGAAAACAGATCGACGATGTTACCTTGCCATTGATAATAAGCTACCGCGAAGCCGGCACCGGCGAGATGCACGACCACGGCGGTTTGCGATTCGACATTGAATGCCCAGGCGAACGCATCCTTTGCGACGCTCAACGCGGCAAAGAGCCAAATCGGAACCGGTACGATGCCAAAGAAATAGATGATTCGCCGGGGAAAATGCAACGCAGACAGCACCAGCAGCGTCGTTACCGCGCCGGAGGCACCCAGACACGGGATTAACGAGTCACGCATGATGCTCCACGCAACAAACGCAACTCCGCCCAACGTAGCACTTATGAGGTAGATCGCTATGAATTCGCGACGACCGTATAGCTGTTCGAGATCGCTGCCGAACCACCAAAGGAACACCATGTTGAAGACGATATGCCAAATGCCGCCGGTGTCATGGAGGAATGCATAGGAGAGAAATCGCCAGACTTGGCCGGATTGAACTGCAGCGGGATCTAGGATGAACCAGTCATTTACCCATCCCTCCGGTGGCGAGGCAGTGGATCGGGCGACATGCTGCAAGAAAAACACGCCGATATTGATCGCGATCAACCACCGGCACACGAAGCCAGTCGGCATGACCGTATTAAGGATATTGGGTCCTTCGCGGTAGTAGTCACGATCCTGAATGCCCATCTGCGAAACCGTCCACTCGTGTGCGTAGAGAAATCCTTGCTAATTAGTCTACCACATTTTAGTGGCTTGTGGCTTGGGGCTTGTGTAGAGAGGCGCGTTTTGTTTACTCCACACTAAGTACAGAGCAGCGAATGCAGCTCGTTTAACGAATACAAACGATCGCAAATGCCATCGAACTACTAGCCTCTCTTCTGCCGCCACTAGCCATTGCCCACTAATCAAGCGTATCATATCCCTTGATCCTGTCTCTTCTTCATTGGAGTCTGCCGATATTATGTTACAACGGAAGTACCTGTTTCCTCAGGTGATCGAGATGAACTACCAGGCCGGCCGGCGCTTGGGCGTAAATGTCTATCTCATTGATGGCGGCAGCGAATTTTTGCTCATTGACATCGGCTACCTGGATACCACCGACGAAATCATCGACCTCATTCGCGGCATGGACTTCAACCTTTCCGATTGCAAAATGATCATCGCCACTCATGCCGATGCCGACCATATTCAGGGCATCGCTCATGCACGCGAGATGCTCAAGACCAAGGTGGCAGCCCACCCATCGACCGTTGAGCCATTGGAAACCGGCGACGAAATAATGACCTATGCCACGATCAAGGCCCAGGATTTCTCGATCCCGATGCCGTGCTGCAAGGTCGATTTGCTGCTCAACGAAGGCGACACGATCAAGGTCGGCACGCTGGAACTGCAGGTTTGGCATACGCCTGGCCATACCGCCGGGCAGCTGAGCTTTAAGATGGGCAACCTCCTGTTCAGCGGCGACAACATCTATAAAGACGGTTGCGTCGGCGTCATCGACGCTCACCACGGGTCCGACTTGCCCGAATTCATCCAATCGCTGCAACGAATCAGCAAGGACAACGCCGAGTTTCTGCTTCCCAGTCACGGCCCGGTGTTCCGCAAAGACAATCGCACGCTGAAAAAGACGATCGACCGGCTGACACAGTATCAATACATGGCCGACTTCGGCACATGCGCCATCGGTTGGCCATTGCTGGACGAATGGGAAAAGGAAGTCACTGCGGGGAAGATGCCCGATTTCAGCAAAGGGACCGTAAAATAACACGAGCCATTAGCGACGCTTTCCTCGTTCCCAGGCTCCTGCCTGGGAACGCACGACTCGCAAGGCTCTTCCTTGCAAAACGTGCCGATATGCTATCGTCAAGAAAGGTCGAGGCAGAGCCTCGATGGTACTGCATTCCCAGGCAGGAGCCTGGGAACGAGGAAAATTCATAACTTAGGACTCTACGCATGACCTACCGTCTACTCGTCTTGGCCCTGGCCTTTCTTCCCACCTGTTTCCTCGTCACTCATGCAGGCGAACTCGTCGCGGTCGATATGCTTGCTGACAACCTCGCCGCCTGGAAAACGCCTTACGGCGAATGGAAGGAAGTCGGCGGTGTCGAACTCGATGCGAAGAACATCAAGAAGCTTCTTCCCAAGGACGGCAAAGGCGTCTGGTACAACGGACCCAAAGGTCGAACCGCGAACCTGTTCTCCAAGCAGAAATTCGCCGACGTCGAACTACATATCGAATTCAACGTCCCCAAAGGCTCGAACTCGGGCATCAAATTTCATGGCCATTACGAGATCCAAATCCTCGACAGTTTTGGCAAGAAAGAAGTCACCGGCGAAGATTGCGGCGGCATCTACCCGCGCGCGGTCCTGAACCCACGCTATACGCACATCGACAAGGGCATCGCCCCCAAGGTCAACGCCTGCAAAGCCCCGGGCGAATGGCAGACCCTTGATGTCGTTTTCCTCGCGCCGCAATTTGACAAGGATGGCAAGAAGATCAAGAACGCCATGATCGCCAAGGCAGTGCTCAACGGCCAGGTCATTCACAACAAGCAAGAGTTGCTCACGCCGACCGGGGATCGCTGGAAAAACGCAGAGATGCGTGAAGGCGCGATGATGATTCAGGCCGACCACGGGCCGGTCGCCTTTCGCAACATGACCGTCAAAGTGTTGAAGTAACAATCCCGATTTCGTTTAGCCGTTCGCCTTTGGCGAGCGCGAACAGGGACTGCCTAGCACATCTGTCGCGCTCGCCAAAGGAGATCGGCTAAACATAATTCCATTGTGGAGGTGTCACAATGTTCCGACGAATCGTTCCCGTGGCATTTGCGCTCGTTGCATTCGCGGCCTGTGCGTTCACCGAAGCCGAGGCGCAGGACAAGAAGAAACGCATGGGCACGCTGACCGGCGAGATTAAATCGTCAAAAGTTTCGCCCAATGGCAAGAATCAGATCATTGAGGTCCAGGCCGTCGGCGAGGAGAACCCGCGCCCCTACCGCGTCATGTACGATCCGAAAGTCAAAGGCCCGATTCCGAAAGTGCTCGAAGCCGTCAAAGCTGCAAAGGTCGGCGATCGCGCGCAACTGGATTGGGTGGACACCGGCGAAGGCCTGGCGATTACCGAGTTCCAGTTACTGAAAAAGAAATGAGACCATTGCTCACGAGCCGGAAGCGTCAGCGACGGATTTTTGAAAACACAATCCAGTCCGTCGCTGACGCTTCCGGCTCGTGGGGACGTCGGCAAAAGGAGAACCAGCCATGACGCTGCCCCTGGACGGTCGCACGGTCGCACTTGCGGAAAGTCGGCAACTCGAAGAACTCGCGGCCATGCTGGCGAAAGAAGGTGCGACGCCGTTGCGATTTCCGCTGCTCAGCATCCTCGACACGCCCGATGACGCACCGCTGCTCGCCTGGCTCGATCGCTTGCAAGCTGGCACATTTGGCTGGATTATCTTCTTCACGGGCGAAGGCGTTCGCCGACTTCTCGCCTGCGCAGAACGCCATGGGCGGCGTGATTCCGTTATCGCAGCGTTGGCGAAATCGCGAATGCTCATTCGCGGCCCCAAGCCAGGTACAGCACTCAAGGAGCATGGGCTTAAGGCGGAACTTGTCGCGCAGATGCCGACCACCGATGGCGTGATTACGACCCTGCGTAGTTTAGCGATCGGCGGCCTCACCTTCGGCGTGCAACATTACAGCGACAGCAATCCGCTACTCGAACAGTTCCTGAATGAATCGGGTGTGACGGCGCACTATGTCCTACCGTATATCTACGCACCGGCAAGCGATGCCGAGCGTGTGCTGTTTCTCATTGCGGAGATGGAGGCTGGCAAGGTAGACGCCGTCGTGTTCACGAGTTCGCCCCAGATTGACCGCATCTTCGAGGTGGCGAAGGAGGCGGACCGAACCGCGCAGTTGCAGGCTGGTTTCGCGAGAACCATTGTTGCTGCCGTTGGACCGCTCGTGCGGGAGAGCCTGGAAAAGCACGGCGTGACGGTGCAGGTTTGTCCCGAGCATGGATTCGTCATGAAGAATCTGGTGCAACAACTCAAACGGGTGATGGTGAAATAAGGTGGTACATCTCCCATGTTTCGACGCGTCGAGGCAAGATTTGCGGGACCGACAGCGATCGGCGTGCTCGTGCCTCAGGGCGAGCGAACGCTCGTTGTCGTTAGACCGCGTGCGCTGAGGTGGGACTTACTGCCAGCGCGCTGGGACGGCGATGCCGCTGCACATCCGCACTTCTGCACTTTCTCACGCGATGAAGCTGCTGCCGTGGCGAGACGGTTCATCGCAGATTTGAATAGTGCGAGCCTCTCGGGCGAGGATCCCGTGCAGACCTTTGGCAACGCGGAAATTGGCGAATTGCAAATCTGGGTACGGACAAACGACTTGGTCTGGATTGTGTGCGAACGAACGCCGGGACGCCCGTATGAACCTGCCATATTTGCAACGCTTGCCGCGGCATTGAATACAGCGCAGGAGCTTGGCCCATTTGTCCACCCGAGGATGGGTGACGTGCAGGACTATTATTTCAACACGCAGAGTTTTGCATAGGTATTAGCTCTTAGCACTCGCATGGGATATTGCGAGCGCTAAGCCGCAAGCGAAATTCACGAACGTCTCTATTTCGGCAGGTTCTTCGGTGCGACAAATTGCTGCCAACCTTCTCCGTTCAAGGCATGCAAAAACGCGACGAGATCGGTTTTATCCTGCGGCTTGAGATTGAGCGGACGCACGTCTTGGTGCAGCCATTGGTTCTTGATGCCGCCTTTGCTGTAGTGCTCTACAACGTCCTCCAGCGTTTTCAGGCTGCCGTCATGCATGTAGGGGCCGGTGCGAGCGATGTCTCGCAGGCCCGGCGTCTTGAAGGCGCCCTTATCTTCCTCGCGTTTGGTGATGTTGAATCGCCCCAGATCGGGGCTGACTTTATCCATGCCGATACCGACGTTGGCGAATTGATTCGTGGTAAACGCTGAGCCATCATGGCAGCTGTCGCAGCGAGCGTTGTTCGAGAAAAAGATATTCATACCGCGCTCCTGTGATTCGCTGAGGGCCTTCTTATCGCCGGCTTTGAAGCGGTCGTAGGGTGAATTCCCTGAGAGCACGCAACGCTCGAACGTGGCTATCGCCTGGCCCACGTGCTGGATCGTGAAATCTTCGGTCCCGAAGACGGCCTTGAATCGTAAGCGATATTCCTTGCTGGCTTGAAGTCGATCCAAGCATGTGGAATGTGCTTTCGCGGGATCCTTCTCGTTGGTCATTTCGATGGAATTGGCGATGGGGCCTACGGCCTGTGCTTCAAGCGAGGCGGCCCGGCCATCCCAAAATTGCAAAGCGCCATAGCCGCGATTGATGACCGTGGGCGCGCTGCGTCCGCCTTTTTGGCCCTTGATTCCCGTTGAAACGTCGCTACCATCGGTGAAGGCATGCTTGGGATGATGGCAGCTTGCGCACGAAACTGTACCGTCCGAAGACAGACGCGGATCGTAATAGAGCAGCCACCCCAACTCGGCCTTGGCGGGAGAGTAGGCGTTATCTTCAGGGAAAGTGAGTGGAACCAGCCCGAGCGGAATCGTTGGGCCGTCTTTGGGAAACAGCGAGCTCGTGACCTTGGCTTTGCCTTTTTCCTGACCGATTAGATTCGCGGCCAAGAAGCAAGCAGATGCTATCACCACGCACCAGGCGATCGCCTGACGCGATATCGAACTGAAACGCATGAAAATCTCCCCGAAACAACCCAAGACATGGCGAGCGCAGACTTGACCAAGTCCGCGCTCGCCGAAGGCGAGCGGCTAAACGAAATCGTGACGTTACTTCTTGACGAACCCACGCACGAAGATCGCCTTTTGGCCAGCGACTTCGGAGAGTGTGCCGTTGACTTCCATGACGTAGGCCATGTTGTCCACAGCAGCTTGACGGAACGCGGTTAGGCCATCGCGGCGTTGGTCGTGCTCTTCGTCGATTAGGAGATAGAGCGTGCCGTCCTTTTGGAGCAGACCGACCGGCATGCCGTTGCGAATGCACTTTTGGCCGCAATCGCGATGCTTCGTGCCATGCTTGCCAAGTTGAAGATAGCACGAAACGTCAACAATCTCGCCAACGACCGTGATCGTTTTGCCAGGCAATGGTTTGCCATCGACGCCGGCGGCCATCGTCGTGGTGCTCCAGGTGGTCTTCGCCTTTTCGCCGAGGGAACCGTGCGGCTTGTCCCACGTGCCTTTATCGGGCGTCATGTTGGGAAATAGCAAATCCTTCGCACTGACGCCAGCGATTACCAGACATCCCATCAATGCGACAGGAACGGCAAATTTTGTAAAGGTCATGAGTTTGCTCCTTGGAGTGATTCGCGAAAGGCGACTATTGTTGTTCTATATTATAGCGACGGACGTGATGAAAGAAACAGGACGCGAAAAAATCGTTGCAATCGGTTTAGCCGGTCGCCTTTGGCGAGCGTGGACATCGCCATGCCCGCGATCGCCAGAAACGAGCGGCTAAATGAAAATCGGAGATTGTTCCACAAAATCTCGGGATGGGGTATAATCATACGAGTCCCCGCCTGACCCGCGAGCACCCACCATGAATGATTACCGACTGCCGAATGATCGTGACAACGATACCATCCTGATCGAACCACCAATAATCCTGAGGATGGAACTGGATTCGCCGTCCTACGCCGACGGGATTCATGTGCGTCCGCCCATCGTCCCGTTTCCCCCTGCCGAATCGCCCGTACCCCCCGACCCACCCGGGCCTACCGATTCGATGGATCGCTCGGCAGTATTGCCCGAATCGCACGGCAACGGCCTGTGGCATTACGTATTGCCCACGATGTTCCTGACGTCAATGGCCTTGCTTGTCATTTACGCCGTGCCATACCTTCTCTTTCACTGGCGAGTGATGGACGCACACGCCGACGCGGAAGGAGCCTTACTCAAGCGCCGTGCCGAACTCAAAGCGGAGGCGGAGCACGCCGATGAACGACTCGAACTGCTCGACAAAAAGGTGAATCTCGTTGGCCTCGGCTTCCGCGAAGTGGCACGCAAGATCGCGCCGGTCGTCGTCAACGTCGCGAATCTGCGTGAACCGTTGCATCCCGAGGAAATCGCTGGCCGAAAGAAGATGCTGTTCTACGATCCGGAGACCGATCGTCGTTACCTCCAGCATGGCATCGGCTCGGGCATCGTTCTCAAGCCGGGGGTGATTCTGACGAACTATCACGTCGTCAAAGGCGCGCACCGGCTGCGCATATTATTCGCCAGCGGTCAGTCGATCGGCCTGAACATGAATGCGATTTCGGTAGACGAGCGCACCGACCTCGCGATTCTCACGCTGCCCGACAATCTCCCGGCGGGGATCAAGGAAGACGCCAGCCACACTGCAGTCTTTGCCGACAGCGATAAAGATGTGCATGTTGGTGATTGGGCCTTGGCAATGGGCAGTCCGCACGGGCTGCGCCAGACGGTGACTCAGGGTATCATCAGCGCCAAGGGGCGTTTGTTACCTATGCTCGATCTCGTCGAACTGCTGCAAACCGATGCCGCCATCAATCCAGGCAACAGCGGTGGTCCGTTGTTCGATCAACTGGGACGGGTCGTTGGCATCAACGTCGCCATAGCCACCGACAACGGCGGCAACCAGGGCATCGGTTTCGCCATTCCCAGTAACACCGCCAGCAAGATTGCCGAACAACTCATCAAACACGGCGAGGTTCCCCGCGGCTACATCGGTATCGCCATGGAAGACCTACCCGGACCGCGCGCGAAAACGCTTAAACTCGAAAACGGCGGCGTCCTCATCCGCGAAGTTCTCAAAGATGAAGCCGGCGAGAAAGCCGGCCTCAAGGTCGGCGACATCATCCTGCGCATCAACAAAGAAGCGATCAGCCGATTTGAACCTATGCACCATTTCCGCCAGCTCATCGCCAACCTCCCGCCAGGAGACGAAATTTCCCTCGACATCCTGCGCGGCACAAATCGCCTGACCATCATCGTGACGCTCGGTAAACGCCCAGCGAATTTGCGCTAGGTAAATAATTCTAGCTCGCGCACGGCATACTCCGAGCGCTAAGCCGCAAGCGAAATACAAATCGCGGGGAAATACCTAAAATCGAGAGTACCATGAACAATCCCAACTCCCAATCCAACATACCAGGCGATCAATCAACACCCGCGCAAGGCGGCGGCAACATGCTGCCCGTGATCTTCGCCATCGTGCTGATCCCGCTCGCAGCCGTATTCCTGTTTGGCATGTTTTCCGGCCCCATTATTAGCGGGGGTGACGCCGATGGCGCCACCGTCACCACGGCCTCCGGGCTCAAGTATATCGACCTAAAAGTCGGCGACGGCACGGCAGCCACGCCCGGCGACACCGTCACCGTTCACTACACCGGCATCCTCAAGGACGGCAAGAAATTCGACTCCAGCCTGGACCGCGACGAACCCTTTACCTTCAAACTCGGCGCTCGCAAAGTAATCAAGGGCTGGGACGAAGGCGTCGCCGGCATGAAGGAAGGCGGCGTTCGCAAGCTCATCATCCCGCACGAACTCGCCTACGGAATAGGCGGAAGCCACCCGAAAATCCCGCCGCGTGCCGAGCTTACCTTCGACGTTGAATTGATTAGTGTCAAGTAATTCCTAACCCGACTCCATGGAAAACCGAAAAAATAACTTCCCGCATTTGCCGCTTGCGGCTTAGCGCTCGCAAGGCGCCACGCGAGCGCTAAGCCGCAAGCGGCAAACCGAAATCGGGAAATTGTGGTTTGAATGTTACTAACCTAGCGAAAGGGACAAAATGAAAATCCTCGCAATCGTAGCTCTCGCCTTCATCCTCGTCGGCTGGATGACCGACACCACCGACGGCGGCGACAAAAAAAAGGAAGAGGTCATCACGACCAAATCAGGCCTCAAGTATGTCGAACTCAAGATCGGCACCGGCAAAGTCGCCGAGAAAGGCGACACCGTCGCTGTCCACTACGTCGGCACACTGACCGATGGAAAAAAGTTCGACTCAAGCCGTGATCGCGACGAGACGTTTGAATTCAGACTCGGCGCCGGCATGGTCATCAAGGGCTGGGACGAAGGCGTCGCCGGTATCTTGGAGGGCGGCAAACGCAAGCTCATCATCCCGCCTGAACTCGGCTATGGAGAACGCGGCGCCGGCAAAGTCATCCCGCCTAACGCCACGCTGATCTTTGAAGTCGAATTGGTCAAGATAAAATAAATCAAGGTTCACAAGCCCAAGGGTGAGGTACTCCGAACCCTTGGGATCGCCGTGGATTATCCCAGAGGTTCGGAGTACCTCACCTATGGGCTTACGTTCCCAAGTCTCCTCCTGCCAAATGAATCAGCTTCCATGCGACAATATCTTCTCTGCATTCTCGTTTCATGCATTGGTGCGACCGGCTCCGCTCGCGCCCAGGACGTCGAGTTCGGTCGACATGTGTCGCCGATGCTCTACCAACTCGGCTGCAGCGCGGGCAATTGTCACGGCTCGTTTTCGGGCAAAGGCGGGTTCCGGCTATCGCTTTTCGCCGGCAGCACCGACATGGACTACCTGAACATCCGCGGCACGCTTAACCGTCGCATTGATGCCCAAGACCCCGAACGCAGCTTGCTTCTGCTCAAACCGACCGGCCAAGTCGATCACATGGGCGGCGTTCGGCTGCGCAAAGGCAGCTGGCAGTATGACGTGCTCGTTCGCTGGATCGCGTCCGGTGCTCGCTTCCAAGCCGAGAAGGACACGCGCATCGTGTCGTTCCGCATCGAGCCGGCCTCGCTGCTGTTGCAAATGGAAACCAAGAAGCTGCGGGCGATCGCCAAGCTATCCAACGGCACGGAAGACGATGTCACGAAGTTCACACGGTTCGAGTCGCTCGATCCAAGCACTGCCGAGGTCGATGTCGACGGCGCGGTAACGAGCAAATTGCCGGGCGACACCAGCGTGCTCGCCCATTACGCCGGCCAGGTTGGGTTCGTCACGGTGATGGTCCCGAATGCTCCGAACCTGGCCGTGAAAGCCCCGACCGAAACGCCGCGAGATGCCGTGGATAAGCTGTTGCTCGAACGCATGGCGAAGATGAACATCGTGCCGTCGCCGACCTGTGACGATTTGACGTTCCTGCGCCGCGTCACTCTCGACGTGATCGGTCAACTGCCGACGCCGGACGAGGCGCGTGCGTTTCAAGCCGACAAGTCACCCGACAGACGCGCGAAGACGATCGATCGCCTGCTCCAACATCCGCTGCACGCCGCGGTGTGGGCTGGCCGACTGTGCGACATGACCGGGGCCGACGATCGCTTCCTCGGCGACGGCGTGTATCAGTTTCATGACTGGTTCCGCAACAAACTCGAAGCGAATTGGGGCTGGGACAAGATCGCGCATGGCGTCATCTGCGCCACCGCCGCCGATGGCCGAGAACCGCAGGACATCCTCGAGGCTCAGAAGCGTGACATCGAAGAGAAAAAGAAGCTCAAGGAATTGCAGTTGAAAGACAAGTCGGCAAAGCTGCCGTTGCTCGACGGCAAGAAGCAATGGCACGTTGGCTATGCCACGCGCAACACGCTCGACTTCTTTCACAGCAACTTGATCCATCGCCAGGAAAAAGGCATCATCGACGGCAAGAAGGTCGCCCTCCGCGTTGCCACTACGTTCCTCGGCGTTCGCCTCGAATGCGCTCAGTGCCATAAGCATCCCAACGATCGCTGGTCGCAGGCCGACTTCTTCGGCTTTTCCATGAACTTCGCACACACCTATCTCGCCGGCGTTGACCCGAGGCTGAAAGCAGCCAAGGTCAACCTCAACGGCGTACACGTGCAGGAGACGCCGGTCGAACAGATGCTCGATCCCGAAACCCAACAACCGCTGACGGCACGCATTCTCGGCGGGGCGGACATCGTCGTCAAAGGCGATGTCGATCCACGCAAAGAGCTATGGAAGTGGATGACCGCGAAAGACAACCCGTACTTCGCGCGGGCAATCGTCAATCGCATGTGGGCGTATTACCTTGGCCGTGGCTTCGTCGAGCCCGCCGATTCGCAAGCGGCGGCGAATCCGCCGTCACATTCCGAAGTTCTCGATGAGTTGGCGCGCGATTTCATCGAGCATCAGTTCGACCTGCGTCATCTGCACCGGCGAATTCTCAACACGCTCGCCTACCAGCGCGATTGGCAAACCAACGCCACCAACGCCAAGGACGAGCGCAACTTCTCGCGCCGCCTGCTGCGTCGCCTCACCGCCGAGCAAGCCGTTGACGCGATCGCCCAGGCCACGGACACGCCCGTCAAGTTCGCAAAACGCTTTGGCACGCCGCGCGACAACATCAAGGCCGCGGAGTTGGCCTTGTCACGCGTCGGCGGCGATGATGCGTATGTGCTGCAAATCTTCGGCCGTCCGCTCCGCGTGCAAAACTGCGATTGCGAGCGCTCTGGGTCGGCATCCTTGAGCCAAACGCTCTACCTGCTCAACGACGAGAAGCTGCTCGGCAAAATCCACGACCCGAAAGGCCGGGTGCAGATGATCGAAGCAAAGGTCGCCGACGACCGCAAGGTAATCGAGGAACTCTACCTCTGGACGCTGACGCGCCTCCCGACGGAAGCCGAACTGAATCGCACGCAGAAACATGTTCGGCAATCGGCATCACGCCTTGAAGCGTACCAGGACGTCATGTGGTCGCTGCTGAATCGGCACGATTTCGTGGTGAATCGGTGAGAGGGAGTTATCAGCTATCAGCTATCAGCTATCAGCCATGCGAGAAGCCGCCGAGAAAAGCCGCGTAGTCGTCGATAAAATCGGTCACCGAAATGACGTATATGATGACTAAGCCTCCTGTTGTCACTTATTGGTACAGAGCAAATAGTCGTTCTGACGCAGAGGGAATATGAAGTCCTATCCCGCAGAGCAGAGACCTGGGAACCCGAATTGCCGCTGCTCGACAAGCGCGGGACTTATTCCCTGCCCGGATGCATGGCCGACGGCGCCACCTTTTCTGAGGCCTTGGCGAATGCGGAAGTCGTTATTCAGGAATGGATCGAAACCGCGAACGAACTCGGCCGACCAATCCCCAAGGCCAAGGGTCGGCTGATGTTCGCGTGAGCATGCCTCGCGTCCAGGAATAGGATACACACCCTACGAACCGCTACCTAACCGAGGGCCAATTGATGACCGCTAATCTTTCGCGCCGCCAGATATTGGGGGCGATGTCCGTCACCGCCGTGACCGGACTCGTGACGACTGGCACAGCGACTGCGCAGGAGGGCCGACCGGCAGCCGACCCGTTCACGTACTGTTTGAATACGAGCACCATCCGGGGCCAGGGCCTTTCCATTGTGGAAGAAGTTGGCTTGGCCGCCAAGGCGGGCTACCAGGCGATTGAGCCGTGGATCAATGAACTGGAGCTTCATGTCGAGAAAGGTGGAACCCTGCGAGATCTGGGCCGACGCATCGCCGATGCCGGCTTGCGTGCGCCGAGCGCGATCGGTTTTTCTGAGTGGATTGTCGATGACGAGAGCCAACGAAGGAAAGGCCTGGAGCGAGCGCGGCGCGACATGGACATGGTGAGGCAGATCGGCGGCAGCCACATCGCGGCCCCGCCCTTCGGCGCCACCAAGGTGGAGATTCATCTCCTCCGTGCAGCCGAGCGCTATCGAGCCTTGCTCGAAATCGGCGTCGGCATCGGCGTCATTCCCCAGGTCGAGCTATGGGGCCACTCCCGCTCGCTGTGCCGGCTCGGCGAGGCGGCCCTCGTCGCCGTCGAAAGCGGACATCCGCGTGCGTGCATCTTGGCCGATGTTTATCACCTCTACAAAGGAGCATCCGAGTTCAACGGCATGCGGGTGGTGAACGGTGCCGTCATGCACACGTTTCATATGAACGATTACCCCGCCAAACCGCCGCGTGGCGAGATCACCGATGCCCACCGCGTCTATCCCGGTTCGGGCGTTGCCCCGCTCCCGCGTATATTGCGCGGCTTGCGCGAGAGCGGCTTCCGCGGTGCGATTTCGCTTGAACTCTTCAACCGCGAATATTGGAAGCAGGATGCCCTAACGGTCATCCGCACCGGCCTGGATCGAATGCGCACTGTGGTTCGAGCAAGCCTCGAGCCAGCGTAGCGAAGGTAGTGATCGGGCCACCAATCGCTGTGCTCATCATGGGGTTTGCGTCAATACCCCTTCCACCCCAGTTCGATCATGAGGTCGAAAATCCATGGATGCCGCCAGGGGCTCCACATCTGGTAGCACGCCGAGAATGTTGACACCGTCAACAGTATGACGCCCAGCCAGCGCAGCCAGCACGATTGCACGAGGCGGTCGGCGAGTGGGATCAGGCAGGTCAGCCAGATTGGCGTGAGCCACATCATCCAGCGCAGGCCGTTCGTGAACCCGCCATAGTTGGCGCTGTCGTCGCGGATGTAGAAGCTGGCGACGACGATCGTCAATGCGAGTGCGAGCGGTTGCACGAACCATGGGAACTCCGTGCTTTCCTTGAATAACGCCTGCCGCCAAAGTGAGCCAAATTGCAACGAGCCAGCGATCATCGCAAGCAGCGCGAGAATCCAGATCGGCGTCAACGAGAACAATCCGTGATGCCCGATTAGCACGTGCATCGCATACTCCGCTCGGCTCTCGACGTTCTTCGCGAAGTCGATGCCTTTCTTGCTGAACTCCTTGGGCAATATCTTCCAGTGACTGCCTTCGTACTGATACCAAGGCCCTTTGAATTCCGCGTAGGCCGGCTTCAGCATCCCGATCGCGGCGTAGTTCGTCACAAAGAACCCGGCGGCAGGCAGAAACGCGGCGGGCAGAAACAGCACTATCGCTCGTGCCGGGTTCCACCAGAGCAGCAGTATGAATATCGCCGTCGCCAACGATAACGCCGGCAGCTCGCAGGTTACCGCGAACGAGCCGAAGAAGCCGGCGGCGAGGTAGTGAAGGGTTCGATTTTCTCCCGTTGCGCGGGAAGTAATGCGCCATATCTCCAGCGTCGAATACCACGCCAGCATCACGCAAAAGACGCCGATCGTGTGATTGTTGAGCGTGATTAGAAACGGCGTGACGAGCGTGCCAAACGCGCCGGTAGCGACGATGTAGAGCTTGCCCCAGTCGGTCTTGCCCCACTTCTCCGCGATGCGTGTCAACAGCCAAAGGTAGCACGCGAACGGCAGCGCGTTGACAAGCACGAGCATCGCCCGCACGACTGTCGCATGCTGCGTCACAATGTCCCAGCCGAACAGTTGCTTCAACAGCCAATACAGCCCAGCGAGCAATGTGGATAAGAGCGGCGGTTTGCTCGAGTAGAATTCGAGCGTATCGGGATGGAGCACGGCGTCGATCGTCTGCCAGCCGTCCTCGAATAGGATCCCCGATTGGCTGGTTGTGCGAATCGTGTAGCCCGTTTGCGCGAGCGTGACGGTCTGAAAGGGATTGCTGGCCGACAGGTTGGCGATCACGGAATCGCGCACGACGTTCCCATCACGCTTGCCGATCACATAGGTACCGTCGTTGACGAGGGCCCGAATCGTGGCGAAGCGTGAGCGGTCGTTGGAGCCAAACGTCGCCATCGGCGTCGGTCGAGCGCTCGGCCACAGCGGTCGGCGATCGCCGGGCTTGGCGAGATCGCGATGAAACGCCGGTTCGTAAACGCGCTGTACCGACATTATGCGCCCGCACGCCATCGCCACCGCCGCTGCGATGACGAGGTGATACATCCAGCGGCGAAGTTGGGCGTTGGAATCAGTGGTTGGATTTATGGCGTTCATAGTGAGACTCCATCATCACGTCACATTTTCGCTGTCGTCCTGTCGCGTGCCGAGCGCGCGTTCCTTAACGCTGTAGCTTTCCTGATCCTTGGCGAGATACGCGGTAATCAGCTCCGCGAGGAAGCCGATCGCCATCAACTGGGCGCCCATCAACATGGCGGCGACGCTGTAGGTCAGCAGCGGGCGTTTGTGCAGTTCGGGGAACCAAGTCTCATCGAAAAGACGCAAGCACCACGTCACTGCAAGGTAGAACATGCCGAGGTTGCCCGCGAGGAAACTGAATAGCCCGATGCTGCCGAGGAGGTGCTGCGGGCGTTGATCGAATCCGGTGAGAAACTTTACCGTGAGCAAGTCGAGGAAGCCTTTGACGAACCGCCGTATGCCGTACTTGGAGTAGCCGAACTCGCGTTCGCGATGATTGATGGCAAGCTCGGCGACTTTGAATCCACGCGCGGCAGCCAAGACCGGGATGAATCGGTGTAGCTCGCCGTACAAGCGGACTTCGCGGAAGACCTTGGCGCGGTAACACTTCATGCCGCAGTTGTGGTCGTGTAGGCGGACTCCGGTCAGCCAGCTGACTATGCCGTTGAAGACCCAGCTTGGCCAGGTTTTATGCCAGGGATCGAGGCGTTTTTTTTTCCAACCGCTGACGACATCGTAGCCTTCGTTAAGTTTGTTCAGAAAGTTCGGAATCTCGGCAGGGTCGTCCTGCAGGTCCGCATCGAGCGTGAGGATGACTTCGCCGCGTGCCGCCAAGAAGCCCGCCGACAGCGCCGCTGCCTTGCCGAAATTGCGGCGAAAGCAGATGCCATGGACATCGGGATACCGATCGGCCAATTCGCGGATGACATTCCACGAACTGTCGGTCGAGCCATCATCGACGAACAGAATCTCCATGGTGAGGCTCGCCGACTGCGCGACGCGCATCAGTTCGTCGTGCAACACGACGAGGCTGTCCTGCTCGTTGAACACGGGAATGACGATCGAGATCATGGGGTAGGAATTTCTCCGGAGAAAAAAGTAAGCCCAGCGGGTGAGGTACTCTTGGGTTGAATTGCAGATTTCAAATTGCAGATTGCAGATTGAAATGCCTATTTTTGGCATTTTTTACTGGCAATCTGAAATCTGCAATTTGAAATCATCAATCGATTTTGCCCGCCGGTTTGATCCAATACAACACCAGCGCGATGATGATCTCCGCGGCGATACTGTTGAACCGCAGCAGGATGACGGCCACCGCGACCAGCGGCACGGGTCCGGCAGCCGCGAACATATGTTTCAACAGCAACTCACGGACGCCGAACCCCGCGGGCAGAATCACGACGAAGCCGACGACATTCGTAAACGCGATTGCGGCAGTGTATTGCGCGACCGTTTCAAACGACAGTCCTTCCATACCCGGTACGACGCTGTACACGAGAATCCACGCGCTCAGGCCTTGCAGCCACCAGCTGAAAGAAGTCACTACGATGCCAAGGAGCAGTGTCGGATAGCGTATGGGCGGTAAACGATACATCTCCATAGTCGAAAGCTTTGCGGTCATCTTGGCGATAATGAAATTGAACACGCCCGGCAGCAAGGGTAGGCCACATACCGCGAGCAACCCCACGCCAAACCATGCGGGGTGCCAATCAGCAGGGATATATGCTTGCAGTCCTTCGGGGATCGTCGGCGGGTCGAAGACGAACACGATCGCCGCCACCAAGGCCCCGGACGCCATGGCCGTCAGCACCTCGTAAAACGAAACGATCAGCGACACGCCATAGGGTATGCCCGACGGCTTGAGTAACGCCGAGCGCATCACCAGCGCCAACATCTTACCGGGTGCGTATTTTCCGAGATGGCCGATCATATGCGCCCGCGCGCATGCGTAGACCGCCACGGGATAGCCAAAAAGTTGATGTACGTGCCGAAAGAACCACACCGATGGCATGAGGGCCAGGATATAGATGCCGCCCGAGAGGACGAGCCAACCCGGTTGGAGTTGAATCTGGGAGTATTCGAGTTTTTTCAGATCGTCCCAAAAAATGCGACCGATAAAGAAGAGCACGACAAGCGCAAGCGTCAGCTTGATCGCCCGCACCAACCAACGCTTCGCCGTGGGATTCATCGAGACATTGTAGCGAAATGTTTAGCCGCTCGCCTCTGGCGAGCGCGGTTCTAGAATCCTACAAGTCGGCGCTCGCCAAAGGCGAGCGGCTAAACAATGGATGCAAATTCATTTTCCCCCGAATTGATTGGCAGCACGACACGCATTCCGGTACAAAATCCCTTCACCAACGCACGGGACCAGCAAACGAGGCGAAATGCAATGGCGGAAAACAAAGACAGCGACGGCGCCGAATCAGGGCATGGCAAGCTCAGCCTGTGGGACACGGTCAGCATCATCGTCGGCATCGTCATCGGGTCGAGCATTTTTACGACGCCGCCGACCATATTTGAAAACGTCGGCGGACCCTGGATCGCGCTCGGTGTCTGGGCGTTCTGCGGCCTGCTGTCGTTTGTCGGGGCTCTTTGCTATGCCGAGTTGGCGACGACCTACCCCCGGGCCGGCGGCGATTACGTTTACCTCACGCGCGCCTTCGATCGGCCCATGGGATTCCTGTTTGGCTGGGCACAACTCGCAGTCATACTCTCCAGCAGCACGGGCGCAATGGCGTTTATCTTCGGCGAGTATTGCGCAGGATTATTCGAAGTCGGCGATTCCGATAAGCCACAAATCGCAGCCCAGGCCGCCATCGGTGCGGTTGTCGTTCTCACGGCTATGAATTTTTTCGGCGTCGTGTTTGGTAAATGGGTCCAAAACGCACTCGTTATCGTCAAGCTGCTGGGTTTGACGCTTATCATCGTGGCAGCCTTCATTAAACCGGCGGAGAATGCCTTCAGTGTGCCGGAGAATATCAACGTTGGCGGCGGCGGATTCCCGTTGGCGATGATTCTCGTTCTCTATGCCTTCGGCGGATGGAACGACGCTGCCTTCGTAGCTGCTGACATGAGCGATCGACGCAGTATTACCAAGGCGCTGCTCTATGGCACGATCGGCATTACCGTCGTTTACTTGCTCGTCAACTTTGCTTACATCCTCTCACTCGGTTTCGTCGGGGCCAGAAACTGGCGGCCGACGATCGCCGCCGACGTTCTCACGAATGCGTTCGGTCCGGCCGGCGGAAAGATCATCAGTGCCATCGTCATGACCTCCGCCCTTGGCGCGATGAACGGTCTGATCTTCACTGGATCACGCGTCTATTTGACGCTCGGCAAAGAACACAGCGTCTTCGCGTTTCTCGGTTACTGGAACAAGACTCTAAAATCGCCCGTATTGTCGTTGGTCGCACAAGCCCTCGTAACGATTTCGATGATTCTCGTCGTCGGCACAGGCATGGGACGCGATGCAGTGGACTCCGCCCTCGACACCGTCGGAATCGCCAAAATCCCTTGGGGCCAATACTTCGGCGGCTTCAACACGCTCTACGCTGGCGGAGCGCCTGTGTTTTGGATATTCTTCCTGCTCACCGGGTTCTCCATATTTGCATTGCGAGCACGCGATCCGAACATTGAACGGCCATTTATGCTGAGAGCACCCTGGTACCCCGTGTTGCCGATTATTTTCTGCGGCATGTGCTTGTTCGGATTCGTATCCGCGATCACCTATGCGAAATGGATTTCGCTGCTCGGTTTCGTGCCATTGTTCTTGGGCCTGCCGCTCTATTGGCTTTCGGGCAAGGGAGAGCAGACCGAGGATTCAATGACGCCCAATGAACCGCAGCCTCCCGCTCCTCGCCTCGTTGGCGGGCCGAGCGAGCACGGCGTTCAAGATTTGGGTCGGCCTTCGTAGCAATCATGTAGCCGAATTCGTGAGAATTCGGAGGGCTTCAGCGCGGGCCGAGCCGAAGTCTTACGACTTCGGCTAAGAAACCTGCTGAGCAAGCAAACACCGTGGAGCAAACCATGAAAAGCATTGTCACCCTCCGCCTGTTGTTACTCGGTGCGCTCGCTATCGCGCTGGTCCCCGCCCACAGCCAGGACAAGCCCACGCGCGAACCCGATGTCATCTACGTTCCCACGCCGAATGAGGTTGTGGACAAGATGTTCGAACTCGCCGATATCCGCCCCGGCGAGATCGTCTACGACCTCGGCTGCGGCGATGGACGCATTCCCGTCATGGCGGCGAAGAAGTTCGGCGTCCGCACCTGGGGCTTCGACATCAACCCCGTGCGTGTGCGAGAATCACTCGAAAACGTCAAAAAGAATCGCGTCGAAAACCTAGTCACTATCAAACAGCAGGACATCTTCGAGTTAGACCTCGCCAAGGCGGATGTCATTACCTTGTACCTACTGCCTCGGCTCAACGTGAAGCTGATCCCGCAACTCGACAAGCTCAAGCCCGGTTGCCGAATTGTGTCGCACGATTTTAACATGGAAGGCGTAAGGCCCAAACGCGAGATCAGCTTTCGCCCCAGCGACGGCAGCCGCGAGCATCGTGTGTATTTATGGGTGACGCCGTTGGAGAAGGAACGTCCGGGAACGCCGTGATTGGATTTTCGTTTAGCCGGTCGCCTTTGGCGAGAGCGGTTTGAAATCACGTCGCCCGCGCTCGCCAAAGGTGACCGGCTAAACGTCTCAATGGGTCCGCACATCATGTTACGCAACCTTTGTTTCGGAATCGCACTTTTCGTTGCATTTGACGCCGACGCGGGCGATCCGAAAAAGAAGAAATCAACGCCAACCCAACCCGAAGGCCTGAAGGCTTTACAGCACCCCGATGCAAAAGTGCGCTACCGTGCCACGCAGACGTTGGCTAATCTCGGCCCGACGGCGAAGTTCGCGTTGCCTGAGCTGCGCGAAACACTCAAGGACAAGAACGTGCAGGTCCGCGTGAAGGCCGTGGAGGCAATTTGGAGGATCGATCCCCCACCCGTGTCGTCGCTGATGCCGACGCTGTTGGCCGCCCTGAAGGATCCCGACGCCAATGGCCGCGCCGCCGCCCTGCCGGTGATCGCGCTCTTTGGTACAAAAGCGAAGCCCGCCGTGCCCGCGTTGATTGAGGCGTTGAAGGACGCCAAGCTCAATGTGAAGATGTCAGCAATCACTGCGATTGGCGAGATTGGCCCAACAGCAAAGGCGGCAGCGTTGGCATTGCTTGATATGGCAGATGATAAGGAATTCTTCTTGTTAGAGCCGTTCGTCGGCGCCGCCCTGGCGAACTTGGGGGCGACCATCGTGCCGAATCTGGCCGAATCGCTATCGAATAAGTCTGCGGATCGTCGACAGGTCGCTGCCTATGCGATTGGCGCGATAGGACCGTCGGCGACAGCGGCGATCGGCGACCTTGTCAAAGCGATGGGCCACGCCGATTCTGCGACCCGCCGTGGCGTGATCGTCGCCCTGGGGAAGATCGGGCCGTCGGCACGGTCCAGCCTCCCCGCGATTACTGAAAGGCTTGGCGACAACGACGTTCCTGTTCGCATCGAGGCGGCCTTGGCCGCATGGCGTGTTTCCGGGAAGGACGACTATTCGTCGCACCTAGTTATCATCCTCGCTCACAAATCGCCAGAGTACCGTGATGCCGCCTGTCAGGCCTTGGCGACCATGAAAGCCGCTGCCAAAGGCGCGGTCAATCCCTTGGTCGGTTTGCTCAATGATAAAGAGCTGCACGTGCGAGCCATCACCACGCTCGGCGCAATCGGTCCCGATGCGAAGCTCGCCCTTCCCGATCTCACCAAGGGCCTGAACGACAAGGACGCCGAGGTTCAGCTCTGGACCGCCTACGCCGTTTGGCAGATCACCGGCGACACGAAAGAGTCGCTGCCGATCATCGAGCAAGCCCTCGCCTCCGAGTCGCTTTACCGCCTAGCCGCCCACTTGCTCGGCGAGATGGGCGTCGCCGCTCAGCCCGCGCTGCGAACGCTTATAGCCATCTATCGCGAAGACGACGACGCCCGGTTCCGCCAAGCCGTCGGCGCCGCCATCAAAAAGATCGACCCGCAGATGGGGATGAAATTGGGGATAAGATAAAACAAGCTATGCCTCGCACGGTAGAAATTTTTGCTCTTTCGAATTGACCAAAAGATTACCGAGCCGCGACCGTCAGGGAGCGGCCGACATAATCCGCACGGCATCTTGTCGGCC
>SIAQ01000032.1 GCA_009697105.1 Gemmataceae bacterium
CAATCCCTTCTTGATAAAATCCGGCCTCGCCGACACGCCGACGCCGATGCCTTGGTTCGACAACAAACCGCTACAGCTTGAGTTTAGTTGAGTAAGATAAATCACGTAATTCTGTTAGGCGAAGGACGTACCGTGGAAATCGAGGCTAGAGCAACACTGGGACGGCGAGTTGTTGGAGGATACCGAGACGGTCCTTGGCTTCGCCCGCACCATGACGTGGAATGGTCGGAATCCCGTGGTCGAACCGATGCACGGAATCTACCCGACGGGCGTACGACTCGCGCCAAAAGAGATGAACACTGTCAAGGACCACGTGACACGTGATAACGAATTGGGCAAGTGGTTCCTTGAAATCGATGGACCCAAGTTGGCGCTGGGATAATTATTTTTTTCCGAGTCCCTAAGTACAGGACACCCGATCCCCCTACTCCCCCGGAGATTGTTGCTATGTTACGCTACGTGCTTGCCGTGACCGCTGCCGGTCTGTTGACTACGACAGCATCCGCGCAGGAGAAAACTTACGACTGGGTCAAAGTAACCGACAAGGCCGGCTGGAAGCCCCGCGATTCGCAGGGTGAACTCGTTTATCGCAATCAACTCTGGATATTCGGCGGCTGGTTTCAGTCATTTGAAGCGCCGCCACGGGATGTGTGGAACTCCGCCGACGGCAAGGCGTGGAAGCTCGTCGAAAAGCAAGCACCATGGATCCACAGCGACTTGCCGATGTCGGTCGTACACGACGATAAGATGTGGATCATGGGCGGCTGGTACAACGGTCGGCTGCCTGGTCATTCCGCGAGCAACCAGGTCTGGTGGTCCACCGACGGCGTGAAGTGGGAGCAGGCGACGAAAAGCGCCGGCTGGTCGCCACGTCTCGCTGCCGGCGCGGTGGTGTTCAAGAATCGCATCTGGATTCTGGGCGGCATCGAGAATTACTACTTCGGCGATGACAAAAGTTTGAAGAACGACGTCTGGTCCTCCGCCGACGGCAAAGACTGGAAGCTTGAAACCGCCAGTGCCGGCTGGTCGCCCCGTGGTTACCTCGGCGCCGTCGTGCACGCCGGCAAGATGTGGGTCTTCGGCGGCGGGAATTATGTGCCGAAGTACAAAGCGTTCAACGATGTCTGGTGCTCCAGCGACGGCGTGAAGTGGGAGAAAGTCGCCGACGCGCCATGGTCGCCCCGCCTGTGGTTTTCTGCCGAGGTGTATCGCGATCAAATGTGGGTGCTCGGCGGCTGGTCGAACAACCCGAGCAAAAATTGGGGCGACGCCTGGCATTCCGCCGACGGCAAAACCTGGAAGCAGCTCAAATCCGACGTCTGCTGGAAAGCCCGCCACGAACATTCCGCGTTCGTCTTCCAGGATAAACTCTGGATCGCTGGCGGGCACGCCACCCCGCTATCGAGCGAGATCTGGTCGCTGCACCTGTCGAAGGATTGGGCGGGCGGAAAGTGACAGTTCGCGAACGGGACGTGGGTTGTATCCTTCACATGGTTGGATTTGTCGTATTGGTGGCACAGACATTCCTGTCTGTGTAAACCGCAAACACAGACAAGAATGTCTGTGCCACCATTCAGTGGATCGGACAAATCTAGCCGTTCAAGGTATAACTCGAACGTCGAGATTTTCCAATTCTGACGGAACCATTACATTCACCGCTTGGCTTGATTTGGCGGCAGAGGGAATCACACTGCATTCCGAACGTGAAACCGGAAACTGCAAACTCGGAACTACTGAAGGAAAACCGAATGCCCGCGCCAACTGCATCTCCGCTTGCCGGTACAAGCTTCTCTTGGGGCGATCGCCCATTTCTGCGTGCCGAGGTTCCGCTTGGCGACAATCGGGGCAAGGTCTTCACGGTCGCTCAGCCGCTTGCCGAGCGTTACCTTGTCGTCAACTTCTTTGCTTCGGGCGGCATGGGTTTGCTTCTCGATGGACTGGACCTCCGCACGCAGTCGCGCGTGCTCATAAAGACGAATCTGTTCTACGATGTGATCCCGTATGCCCGCGTGCGCGATCAGGAAGGCTTCACGAATCAGCTACGTTTGCCTCGCAAAACGCTGGAGATGGAGCGCCGCATTCTGGTGCTGCTGCGTAACGCGGGCTGCAATGCCGTACCACACCCGAACGATTTCGTTTACGATGCGAACCCGCAGCTCGAAGGGCCGTACGTCACTGAGGACCGCAAGGAGTGGACTTATGCCGACCGCGAGATGCTGGATGCGGAGCCGTACCTGGTGATGGAAGCGGTAGCGGGCGAATCGCTGGCACAGGTCTTGGCGCAGGCCCCGGGCCAACGGCTTTCGGAGGTGCGCAGCTTGCGGATCATGTGCCAGGTCGCCGATGTGTTGCACGTGTTACATCAACCGAAGCCGATGAAAGCCGGCATGACCTGGCAATTGATCTATCAAGATCTGAAACCCGCGAACCTGCTCATTTCGTCGCTCGACCGCGTGACGGTGATCGATCTCGGCGGCTGTCAACTGCTCAACCTCGACACCGGCCAAAAGCTGCTCCCCGGCGCCGCCACCGCGGGCTACTGCCCGCCCGAATGCGAACAATCCTACAGCCTCCTCACGCCTGCGGCGGATGTCTATACGGTCGGCGCGAATCTGTACCAACTGCTGACCGGCAAAAGCCCGCTCGACTTCGTACCCGCCACATTCGGCGCCGCCCGCCCCAGGCCCGCCAACTTCGATTTCGCACTACTCACATGCCGCCCCAATCTGAAGGCCCTGGTCCAACGCTGTCTGGACCCTGAACCGAGCAAACGCTATCCCGAAGCCCACGCCCTGCGCGAAGCGATGTGTGCCATCCTGCGGGCGATGTGAGTGAGGACACTCCCAAGCCCTACCATCAGCGCAGCGATTGGTGCCGGTGAACGAACGCCAGATGCACTATTCAATACTTATCCACGAAATGAGTTTGACCATCGAGCACCAAACCTAGCGCCAGGCTGATGGGATGCACTGCATGACAAGAAGGCAACCAATGAACTGACACGTACCGGATGGCCATGGAAAGCCAGGACTTTCGCTCGTCTCGTTCATAATCTAATCTCTCCACGAATCTGTCACGTTAGCGATCCCACCCTGGAGAATGTCGCATCATGGTTCGATTTTTCATTGTGGCCGTACTGGGCACGCTCATTCCTCTGCCGACCGTCGATGCCGACGAACCGAAAAAGGCTGGGTCAGCGAAGCCGATCGCCGTTGCACCGGGCGATTGGCCCTGGTGGCGCGGGCCGAACCGCGATGGTATCGCCGACGCCAAGCAAAATCCGCCGATCAAGTGGAGCGAAAAGGAAAACGTGCTTTGGCAGACCCCCGTCCCCGGTCGCGGGCATGGCTCGCCGATCGTCGTCGGCGATCAGGTCTTTCTCGGCACAGCCACGGCCAAGGACGAAACGCAATCGGTGCTCTGTTTCGATCGCAAGACCGGCAAGCAACTTTGGGAAACGATCGTTCATAAGGGCAACTTCGTAAAAGGCGGCAACGCCAAAAGCACACTCGCTTCCGCAACCCTGGCGTGCGACGGCGAACGCGTCTTCGCCAACTTTCTCAACGACAAAGCCATTCACGCCACCGCCCTGTCCCGCGATGGCAAGATACTATGGCAAACCAAAGTCACCGACTACGCGCTGCACCAGGGCTTCGCGTCCTCGCCGACCGTCTATCAATCGCTGCTCTTCGTCGTCGCCGACAGCAAGGCCAAAGGCCTGATCGCCGGCCTCGATCGCGCCACGGGAACCATCGTTTGGCAAGTCGAACGGCCCAAGCTGCCGAACTATGCCTCACCGATCATTCACAAGATTGACGGTCGCGATCAGCTATTCTTTATCGGCTGCAATCTGGTCGTCAGCCTCGATCCGCTGACCGGCAAGAAGTATTGGGAAACCAAAGGCTCGACCGAAGAATGCGTTTCGTCCACGGTGACCGACGGCAAGCTCATCATCACCAGCGGCGGCTTTCCGAAACAACACATCGCTGCCATCCACGCCGACGGCTCGATGAAAACCGCCTGGGAAATCAAGACGCAAGTCTACGTCCCGTCGATGATCTACCATCGCGGCCATCTCTTCGCCGTGAGCGATAACGGTATGGCGTTGTGCTGGAAGTTCGACACCGGCAAGGAAGTGTGGAAGGAGCGGCTCGGTGGAGTGTTCAGCGCCTCGGCCGTCCTCGTTGGCGATCACTTCTATGCCACCAATGAAGCCGGCAAGACGTTCATCTTCAAAGCAAATTTCGAAAAATTTGAGCTGGTCGCCGAGAACCAACTCGCCATGGAAACCCTGGCAACGCCGACGATCTGCGGCGGCCGTATCTACATCCGCGCCGCCGTTACGCAGAACGGACAACGGCAGGAGATGCTGTATTGCGTGGGGAATGAGAAATAAGGCGAAATAATGTTTACGTTTAGCGCTCGCAGGAAATCTCCGTGGCGAGCCTTATTCGTAGGGTGTGTCCAGCGCCGACGCACCCTACGATCCTTGCGGCTTATCGCTCGGTGCTTCTTACGCCGCCTTCTTTCGCACGCGCGGCTGCGGTTGGCTTTTCCAGCGGCGGTGGACCCAGAAGTATTGCTCCGGGCATTGCCGAACCATTTTCTCGAGACCTGTCGTGAATCGCTGGGTGATCTCTTTGATCGGATCGCGCGATTCGCGATAGTCTTCCGGATAAATCACGTCCACGCATAGCAATTGGAATTTGCCATCGACGAACGGCATGCCGCCTACGATGATTGGCACATTGTGCTCCAGCGCCAGCAGTGCGACGGATTTGTGTGTGGACGCCAAGCGCCCAAAGAAATTGACGAACATGCCACGGTGTCCCGCATCCTGGTCGGCAAGCGCCGCGAGCACGCCGCCCTCGGCAAGCACGCTGTCGATGCGGTCGAAATCGCCGCGCTTGGCGATGAGCCGCTGCCCGGTGCGTTCACGAAAGTCGCGGAGATATTCGTCGAGATACGGATTATCGAGCGGCCTGGCGACGGCGTTCAGGCGGATGCCGAACATGCCGAGCGTGTATCCCGCCATCTCCCAGTTGCCGAAATGCCCCGACGCGAACAAGATCGGCCGGCCTGATAGAAACACCTCGGAGACATCAGGTGTAAGCTGAAACGCCGAATATGTCTTGTAATTGTGCAGGTGTAATCGACGCCGCATCTGGGCGATATCGACGATAATCATGCAGAGATGCACATAGATATCACGCACCATCTGATCGATTTGCGCTTCGGAATACTGATCGGGGAAGGCCTTGCGAAGATTATCCCTCGCCACTTCGCGATGACGCTTGTCGAGCCCATGCACGAACCAACCCAAAAACCGTGCGGCAGCGCGAGCCGAGTCATACGATAGCGCCTGCATCACGCAAACGATGATGCGGACGAGCAGATAAACAGCAAATTGCATCGCCGATGTTTTTAACAACGCGGACATCGATTGATCCTTCGCTTCGCACGGTAGAAATTATCGCTTTTCCTAGCCGATCAGAATATTTCCGAGCCGCGACCGTAAGGGAGCGGCCGACATAAACCGCACGGCATCCTGTCGGCCGCTCCCTTACGGTCGCGGCTCGGAAAGGTATCAAACTCACCCGTGAAAGGTAGATATAGCCCGCCATCAATGGCCGGCTATACTTGGGAAACCAATTGTGGTTGCTCTACAAATTTTTCAGTACGGCAAGATTCGCCCCACTGCGACCGCGCGACTTCCTCTTCCAGCGCGTCCATGTCGGCATCGACCATGAGGCGGACGAGATCGACAAACCGCGTTCGTGGCTCCCAGCCGAGCACTCGCCTGGCTTTCGAGGCGTCACCGACGAGCAGATCGACTTCGGTGGGCCGGATGAATTTCGGATCGATGACAACGAACGCGTGCCAATCCAGGCCGACATGGTCGAACGCCGTCGCCACGAATTCGCGGACGCTGTGCGTTTCGCCGGTCGCGATGACGTAGTCCCCGGGTTGGTCTTGTTGCAACATCAGCCACATTGCTTCGACATATTCGGGCGCGAAGCCCCAATCGCGGCGAGCGTCGAGATTGCCTAGCGCGAGGCTGTGCTGCATGCCGGCTTTGATGCGGGCGATCGCTTTGGTGATCTTGCGAGTGACGAACGCCTCGCCCCGCCGCGGTGATTCGTGATTGAACAGAATGCCGCTGCTTGCGTGAAGGCTGTGGCTTTCGCGGTAGTTGACGGTCATCCAATGCCCGAACGCCTTGGCCACGCCGTAGGGGCTGCGAGGATAGAACGGCGTCCGTTCCGACTGTGGCGCTTCGACGACTTTGCCAAACATCTCGCTGCTCGAGGCCTGATAGAAACGTGGTTTGCAGCCAGATTGGGTGATCGCCTCCAGCACGCGCAATGCACCCATGCCGGTCACGTTGGCGGTGTGGTCTGGCGAATCGAAGCTTAGCCCGACATGGCTCTGAGCAGCGAGATTGTAGACTTCGTGCGGTTGAACCTTATGGATGATGCGATACAGCGCCATGGCATCGCACAGATCGCCGAAATGCAGCACAAGCCGAGGATTGTCGCGCAGGTGCTGTATGCGGTCCGCCCGCGCAGGTGACTCGGTGCGCGTCAATCCGTGGACTTCGTAGCCCTTCGCCAGCAGGAAATCGGCTAAATAGGACCCGTCCTGCCCGGTAATGCCAGTAATAAAAGCACGCCGCATGGGGATCGCTCCATGATCGTCGGTGGTCGCATTATGCGTGGAGATTGAGAAGGTAACAAAACCGTCGAAAAAAGCCAAGCCCGGTTGGTAGTCTTCGTTGATGAGACGGCAGCACCCGGCGTGTCAATGCGAACCGGTGCGTTGACCGGCGGCAGGTCGGTCGTGAAGTCGAAGACGACGCTGTGTTCGCCTTGCTTCAGGCCGGCGCCGCGGCTGAAATCGACGCGGAAAATGGCCCGCGTGATTTCATCGTCGATCGTTTCGGCGTTCGTCAGCTGGCCGCCTTGGTTCAATGCGGCCCGTTCTTCTTGCGACATGTACATGAGCTGAACGAATTCCGGTTCCTTGCCGGCGTCGGCGGATTTGATGAGTTTCTCGGCGAAAGCGATCCACTTCACGCTGCCGCCTTTGCCCATTTGGCCCGCAACCGTTTTGACGAGGTTCTTATGAGTCTCGGTATATGCCAAATTGTGCGTGCTGTTCCTGACACCCAGGCCCGTCTGAAGATCGCCGAGCGGATAAGCACGGGCCCGGCTGTTGTAGGTTGTTTTCGAGAAGTTTGCTCACAATGGCCGGTGCGTGCGAGAAGGCGAGGCCTTTGTTGCCTTTGCCGTCGTCTACGACATTGCGAATCACTTTGCCGGTCGTATCAATATCGGGAACCTCAGCGGCGAACCCAGCGTCATGAAAATGGCCCCACGAGGTGATGTAGCGCGGATCGACGAGCAGCTTTAGCGAGAAGTTGGCGATGTCTTCCGTCACGGGCAGTTTCGTTTCATTGGGGGCGAAGAGAGGATTAATGATCCCTTCGTTGCTTTTTGCGCCAGCCACCTGCGTCACGCGTGAGTCAAGACTGCGGTCATTGACGATCTGGTATAGGTACAGGTACTTGGCTTTGCGGTCGATGCCCGGCGACATGGTGTCGCGGTGGCTGCGTCCTGTTTCAAAGCGACCGTCGAAATTCGCCAGGCCGGTGTTGAAGGTGTCGCCTTCAAACAGGCCAGTGTTCTTGAACACGACGAAGTAGACCGTACCGCCCATGATTTTGAATTTCGCCATCTTGGCGTCCGTGAAAGCGGCTTCTTTTATCTTGCCGTCTTCGGTGTAGGTGTCGTTCGGGTTGCCTGGACGGGTGAAGCCGCTGACTTCGATCGAACCACGACGGCCGTCGAGATCGGCGCCGAGGAAGGTGAGGCGATTCATCGGGATGCCAGGGCTGTGCCAAACGCGGCGAACGCACATCGGTGCAATGGCCACGAATTGGCCGTCGGCCTGAAATAAACCCACGCGCAACGCCCAGCCCGCGGGTTCGCCGTAATGCCGCCACCAGGTCATGAGCCAAGCCGGTGAGCGCATCGGTTCCGGCGCGGCACTGGATTGCCAAAGTGCTTCCCATTCCGGCAGGATCGCTTGAAGTTGCGCAGCATCGCGGATGAGGCGAAACAACGCACTCACGGGCGCAGTCGCTACAGGTTCATTGATGGTCAACACAGATGAGGTAGGTTGAAATGGTGGCACGAATCGTCCGCTCCGATGATAATATCTTCGACGAATGGGTTTGACACTATTCCGAGCCGCGACCGTCAGGGAGCGGCCGAGTGGATACCGTGCGCATATTGTCGGCCGCTCCCTGACGGTCGCGGCTCGGAATAGTGTTGTATCCTCCGGAAATGCGACATCTTCGTTATTCGTTCGCATGGCATGTCCCGAGCGGAAAACGCAGATCACGCCGGTATCAGACTCAGCCGGCGCTTTAGGCCGTAGAACCAGTCTAGACTGCCAGAAAGATTCAACTCCAGGTGGGCGAGTGATCGGAACGGCGGCATCGCCAGACGCGGCAGAATATTGCCCTGCGCGTTCGGTTGCACGAAGCCACGCATTGCCGAGAAACACAGATCGTAGCCCAGTTCCTGTGCGAGAGGCCAATGAACCGGGCGAAAGTTCGCGGCTCCACTAAAGGGATAGGCGAACCAGCGGATTGGCATTGCCAGGCGATCTTCGAGAACGCGTTTCGATTCCAGAAGCTCGTAGCGTGCTTCATCGCCATGGATCAGGCCCATGTCGGCATGACTGACAGAATGCGAACCAATACTGTGACCGAGCTGCGCGATTGCCCGCACATCATCCCAGGTCAGATTCGGCATGCGTTTCAACCCGACGTCCCAGTCGAATGCATGATCCGTACCAACGTATTGGGTTGGAATGAAGAATGTTGCCGACAAATCGTAGTCGGCCAAGACACGTGCGGCAGGAAGATTGTCGCGATAACAATCGTCAAACGTTATCACGACGGATCGTGCCGTCGGTCTTTGACCCGATGCTAGAACGCGTTGCATTTCCGCCATTGGAATTACATGAAATCGACGGCGCATCAGATCGCAGAAGCCACGGAACCAGGCGGTGCTAACAGTCAGCCCGTCGGGAGCTATCTCGTCGGTCACGCGATGGAACAACACCACGGCGACGGCCTCCCGACCACGCCAGCACGCCACGCATTCCTGCGCTGCCATCAGGCCGCTCCGACGATACGCTCCGTACGCAACCGATCGCGCGAAATCGGAAAATCCCAGGCACGGCGTTGCAGCGACGATGCTTTCCTCGCCGTAATCCGCTGCCGGAAGCGATTCGACTAATCCCCTAGACATGGGCACCTCGATGTCAGATGATGCCACGGTTTGCAGCGATTGATTCTTCGCGCTCAACGATGAGCGCTATGTCCAATACGAACGGAAATTCGCGACTCCTGATACTGTTCACTAATCGAAACAAAACTGCCTTGGCCCTGAAAATCTGCACCGTTACTACACTATAGGTTACAGTTTCGTGAAAAACCAAAGATTCGGAGGACGATCGTGGCAAAATGTCTGGTCACGGGCGGAGCGGGGTTTATCGGCTCGCATCTCGTCGATTCGCTAATCGCCGATGGGCTTGCGGTCCGGGTGCTCGACGACTTCAGCACCGGCAATCCCGCGAATTTGGCCTCGGCGGGCAATCGCGTCGAAGTGATGCATGGTAGCGTCGCGGATCCCGAGGCTGCGGTACGCGCGGTCGAAGGCTGCGATGTCGTCTTCCATCTCGCTGCTCTGGTATCGGTCACCAAGAGCGTCGAAACGCCAGCCATTTCGCACGACATTTGTGCCACGGGAACGTTGCACATGCTCGATGCCGCCCGCCGCGCAGGTGTGCGCCGCGTCGTCTACGCCGGCAGTTCCAGTGCGTACGGCGACCAGCCGGGCGACGCCCGAAGCGAGGATGACGCCCTGCTGCCGCTTTCGCCCTACGCCGCCGCCAAACTCGCCGGCGAACATTATTGCTACGCATTCACGTCAGTCTACGGCCTGGAGACGGTTCGCCTGCGCTTCTTCAACGTGTTCGGCCCACGCCAAGACGCGAAAAGCCCATACTCCGGCGTGATTGCGCTTTTCATCGCCGCCCTGTCCGCGGGAAAAACACCGGCGATTTTCGGCGACGGCCTGCAGGCACGCGATTTCGTATACGTTGCCAACGTCGTCCACGCTCTTCGCCGTGCTGCTGAAACACCTGGCGCCAAAGGTCGCGTCTACAACATCGGCATGGGCGGCAGCATCACCGTGCTCGACTTGGTGCACCATCTTAACGCGCTGCTTGGCACGAAGATCGAGCCGATTCATCAGCCGCCGCGCGCCGGCGATGTACGCATTTCGCAGGCCGACATTCGCCGTGCGCAGGCCGAACTTGGCTACCGCCCGACGATGTCATTCCGCGACGGTCTCGCGCTGACGCTGCGGGCGGCAGTTGGCTGAGCCTGAGCGCCAGCGAAGGGCACCTGGGCCCTTCGCTGGCGCTCAGGCTCGGACAATGCGACATACAGAACCTCGCAGAACTTCCTCGGAGCCACTGAAAAGGACTTTCACACATGACCAGCACCACGACTACTCCAAAGGGTCCACCCGGGTTCGATGAGATACGCTTTCGCTGGGCGGATGTGATACCCCGTGAGGCGGCCTGGGACAAACTTTCACCCCAGGCGAGTGCGGCGTTTCTTGGTGATCTGAAATCAACCGTGACGCCTGGAAGCAAAACGAAACCGTTGACGAATGCCGATCGAGTGGTGGGCTGGGTCCGCCAGGAGTTGTTGGCCGGCGGCTTCATCGAATTGACGATTCTCGATGCATCGAAGCTGACGCCGCGAATGTTCGTGCCTGATGCCGTGATCCCGTTCTCGAATCGCGTTCGCGATCTCAATCGTTTCTGTTTGCTGCGCCCGGAGGGCAAAACGAAGCTGGCCGTCTATTGCAACAATTCGTTCGACACCATGGTTCTTGCACGCCATGTCGATGTGATTTTGAAACAAGCCAAAATCACAAGGCCGTGGTATGTCAGCGACAACTGCTTCGACTGGTCCATTCGCAAGGCACGTTGGTCGGACCTGGTGTTGTCCTATCTTGATAATCCCCTCGCAAAACAGGTGGTAGACGCCCTATGGGCCGCGGAGAAGCCTCTGACCTATGCTGAGATTTTCGCCAAGTTTGACAAAGTCGATCCCGCCATCGTCCGCCAAACGGTTGTGCAGTTGCGCAGGTGTTTGGCGCTCTTTGAGGATCTGGAGCCGGAAACGGGAAGTATCATCGTCGGCCTACTTCCGGAAGTTCGGCACGATCGAGCGAAGCTAATCCTCGCTTCCACCGATTTTGAATTGAAGCCAAGTAGCGTGACGGTTCAGGAGGTTTCGCCCGCCGGCCTGTTGATCGATGACCTGCGTGCACTGTTGGTCGAAATCGCCATCGAGCCACCCAAATTGAAGGACAATGGCTCACCCTACAAAAAAGACGAAGACCGACTACTCGGCGTTCTGCCGGTTCGCCCTTTCGCGTTAGAGACGCATTCGAGGTCTCTCGAAAGTCGTCTGTCGTCAACGATCGAGCTTGCCCGAAAGCTGAAATTCTGCGACACGTTGAACGATAGCACATCAGAGCGGTTGGCGCTCGCCAAGCGCGGTGAAGAATGGATGGGCGGGTCGCCGGCCGATGCTTACCTCGCGCTCTTCAAACAATTTCAGGTGAAGCCGAACAAGACAGATCGATCCCCTTTCAGCAACTACGGAAATCCCGAAGAGGCCTTCTTCGGTTGCGACCTGCGCGTCGCTCCGCGAAAGGAAATGCGTTCGCCACGCGACTCCTGGTTGCCGGATCCGAAGGATGTGATCAAGCTGCAACCGTTCCTGTGGAAATTCTTCAGCCAATTGACGCCCGATGCCTTCTATCCCCTAGAAACCCTGCAGCGAAAATTCTGCTTTCTAAAATCATGCCCCTTGCTCGCCGGCTTGGCGATCGGCGACATCGAATTCTATTTTAGGCACTTCAATTACCGGGACGTCGAGGGCGAAGTCCCCGCACGCGCAGCCGACTTCTTCATCACCCACCTCATCAACCGCTTGCTCGCGCTCGGCTGTGTCAAAGTCGGCGTGGATAAGGAAGGCAAGCTCCACTTCGCCCGAACCATCCTGCTCGACGCCTACTATGGCAAGCACACGCTCGCCGATCAAGACCTGCACGACCCGAACATGGGCACGAAGGTCGTCGTGCAGCCCGATTACAGCATCGTCGTCATCGGCATGAACCCCGGGCCGGTCGCCCAACTCGCGACGTTCTGCGAGCGCGTTCGCGGCAGCCTGGCCGATGGCTCGGTCACGCTACGCATCACGCGCGATTCCGTCGTCAAAGCTGTGCAGCGCGGCACCAAACCCGAAGCGATTCTCGAACGGCTCAAGAAACTCTCCAGCAATCCCATCCCCAAGAACGTCGAGCACGAAATCAACGAATGGGGCAACTGGATTCGCGCTGTCGACGTCGCACCTCTGCTGGTAATCCGATGTCCTGATCGCGACGCCGCCGATCGCGTCATGTCTTCGCTACGTCAAAAAGCCGAACGGCTCAGCGAGAAAGCGATCGCACTCGATGTTGATTCGCTCAGCACCAAGCAGATCGCTGACCTGAAGAAACATGGCGTCATTGTAAAGGCACGCGAAATTGGCAAAGATGACGACGATGATTATGATGACGATTGGGCGCGGGAATTTGCGATCGTGTCAGAGCCGCGCACGCAGTAAGCGGTCAATCCAACCGCTCACTGCGTGCGCGGCTCTGACATCCCCGTCGTTGCGCTGCGAGCGACGGCCTCGGTGAATTCCATATACGCTACGCCCGATTCAAACGTGGTGAATGCGATCGGTTTATGCTCGCGGATCGCCGCGATGAAATCGGCTTCGACGTTCCACGCTTGTGCCTTCTCCGCTGGAATTGGGATGCTCGGCAGGCCGCTCAACCGTCCCGCCTGACCGCCGCGAATGGTGTCGGTCAACAGATCGTAACACAGGGCGCCTTTGGTGCCGAATAGCTCGATGCCTGCGGTCTGCCCGAACGCGGTGGCGCCGCTGCAGTGATACGTCGCACAGGCACCGCCTTGAAGTTTCGCGCTGACCTGGACGCTATCGGGTGTGCCGACGGGGCGTTCATTCCGCGCGGGAATATGGGCATGCGTCTGCGCGATAAGCGAGACCACGGGCGGCACCCAACGCATCACCGTCTCGTGAACGATGCCGAGCGTGAGCATGTTGCACCCGGAAAGAGTGGCGTCCTGCCGCCACGTCAGAGGCGCATTTGGGTCCGCAAAGGCGCCGTTGAAATTGAAAACACGCACTTCGCGCAGGTCGCCGATGAAGCCGTTCGCCAGCAGATCCACCATAACGTCGTGTCCTTTGAGTCCAAACGGGCTGGGCACGACCTGGGTCACGAGGCTGGGATGTTGTTGCGATGCTGCCAGCATTTGTCGAGCCTCGTCGGCGTTCATGCTCATGCGAGCTTCGGTCAGAACATGTTTGCCCGCCTGTAACGCGGCCAGGGTGATGGGGCAGTGCAAATAAGGCCAGGTGCCGATGACGATGGCGTCGATCTCCGGGTCGGCGATGAGGTCTTCCCAGCGGTGATAGGTCTTGGGGATATTGAATTCACTGGCGACGGCCTGCGTCGATTCCGGGCGGCGATTGCAGACCCCGACGATGGCGACACCGTTGACGGCCCGCAGTCCTGGGATGTGGCGCAAACGTGTGTTGGCGCCGGCACCGATGAGTCCGACGCGAATTGGGTGATTCATGGGATGACTCCTTGGTCGTTTGCCGCTTGCGGCTTAGCGCTCGAGGCAACACGTCAGGAGCACTTAGCCGCAAGTGGAAAACAGGTCGCTCGCACTGATCGCGATTGCCATTGTATGCCGTGGATGAGAAAACAAACTTTTGCCACCGACAAAAGTTCGATACCGAGGCTGAAGTAAGCGAGGCAGTCTGAATGCCTCGCTTACGCTTCAGCCTCCGACGGGAAATCGACTTTTGTCGGTGGCCTCAAACCTACGCCGATCACAATATCCGACGAAAGTCGTACAATGCGAACGAGCGCAATGAGGCTTTCATTTCACCGGTGCGCACGCAGGAGCATGGCATGGCGTCCTCGGTTCGTAGTGCGAAGAGCAATGGTCCCGCAGCCGAAAAAAAAGAACGGCGGCCAATGACCGTGCCGCGCTTCATCGAGGCGAAATCGCTTGGCCAACGTCTGACCATGCTCACCGCATACGATTACACCATGGCGCGGTTGCTCGATGACGCTGGCGTTGACGCCATTCTCGTCGGTGATTCGCTTGGCATGGTCATGCAGGGTGAGCCGAATTCCTTGCGCGTCACCATGGACGAGATGATCTACCACACGCGTCTCGTCGCCAAGGCGGTGCGCCACTGTTTATTGATCGCCGACATGCCGTTCATGAGCTATCAGGTCAGCCCGCAACAGGCGCTGGAGAATGCTGGCCGACTGGTCAAGGAGGGTGGCGCGCATGCCGTCAAACTGGAAGGCGGGCAGCGAAGTGTCGGCGCGATCGAGGCCATCGTAAGTGCCGATATTCCGGTGATGGGCCATGTCGGGTTGACGCCGCAATCGGTCCATCGTCTTGGCGGCTTTCGCGTGCAACGTGATGGCGAGCGAATCGTCAGCGACGCCCAGGCGATCGAAAAAGCCGGTGCGTTCGCGATTGTCGTCGAGTGCGTCCCGGCTGACCTCGCGCAACAGATTCGCGAAAGCGTCAATATCCCCACGATCGGCATCGGTGCAGGCTTGGGGTGCGATGGCCAGATTCTGGTTTCGCACGATATGCTCGGCCTTTTCAACGACTTGAGGCCACGCTTCGTCAAGCAATACGGCGCGATCGGCGAGGCTATTTCAGAAGCTGTGAATCGCTACTGCGACGAGGTGCGTACCGGCGGATTTCCGGGACCGGAGCATACGTTTCGCGGCTAAGGCATGATGCATGTGGCGATTTCCGGAACCGGAAGCGAAAGCAAGTGAATCGAACTACAGCGGTGCCAACGCTTTCGGTTCTGAAAAACAAAGTTAGCGAGCACGCCAAGAATCCGATACAATTAACGAACGGATGTTTGACCTTGCGGGCAGAAGATTAAACAGTACTCCCCAACCGACGGATCGACGTTTTGCTCCTTCTGATTTGGTGTTCACGGAATACCAACATCCGATCACCCGCGCTATGGTGCAGCTCATGAATCAAAAAGTCCTGATCGTTGATGACGAGAACGAAATGGGCGTCATCCTCTCCCAGCATTTGCACTATTGGGGCTATGATCCCACGCATCTGCTCGAAGGTAAGGGCGTCGTCGAGTGGGTGCGCAAGAACCGCCCTGCAGTCATTCTCCTCGATCTCATGTTGCCCGATATCGATGGCTACTCCATCTGCGAGACGTTGAAACTCGACCGCGAAACCAACATGATCCCGGTTATCATGACTACCGCGCTTGCTGGCGCGGAGGATCGTGTCCACGGGCTTCAAGTCGGGGCCAACGCTTATCTCACCAAGCCATTCACGGCCGATTCGCTTCGAAAATCAATCGATGATACGCTGAATTGGCTCGAAGACCTCAAGACCAACGGTACGGAAGGGGAAATCCGCTTTCATCTGCAGAGCGATACCCACTATCTTGAGGAACTCAATCATCTGCTTGGCGCACTCTTTTTGTTCAGCGGATTAGCAAAGGTCCAGGTCAAGCAATTCACCACGGCAGTTCGCGAACTGGGCACGAATGCAATTGAATGGGGCCATCGTCGACAGTTGGATCGCATCGTCACCGTCGATTACCGCATCGACCCCGAAAAAATCACCATCAAAATCAAAGACACAGGCCCCGGTTTCAGCCGCGACAAACTGCCGCACGCAGCTACGCTTGACGATCCCGTCGGCCACATGATGGTTCGCGAGACCCTTGGCATCCGCGAGGGCGGGTTCGGCATTCTGATGTCGACGGGGTTGGTTGACGAACTCTCCTACAACGAGCGCGGCAATGAAGTACGGATTGTGAAATACTTCGCCGTTAGCAATCACCTCCTGCCGGACGCCGCGAAGTCCAGGTCAACTGCGAATTGAATTTCGATCCTTAACAGTTTTTTTGTTTAGCGGTCACACGTCGTCGGTGAAGGCTAAACGGGGAACATAACTTGCTTTGAGCGATTCCATTTCTTGCTGAGTCGCGTTCTCATGAAGCCATTCATCGCGATGATGTTGATCACACTGGTGGGATGCGCCAAGCCGCATGTCGTCGTGTACTGCGCTCACGACCGTGAATTTGCTCAGGAAATTTTGGAGGAGTTTCGACGCCAGTCGGGCCTGGAGGTTCGCGTCCGCTATGACACGGAAGCGAACAAATCGGTCGGGCTGCACGACGATCTGATTCGCGAGGCCGGCGCTCCGCGTTGTGATGTGTACTGGAACAACGAGATTCTGGCGACGCTCCGTTTGCAGGCGAAAGGGATACTGCAACCCTACCGAAGTCCGGCAGCGGAGCCATTTCCCGCGGTATATAAGGCAACGGACCATACCTGGACGGCATTTGCGGCTCGCGCCCGTGTGCTGATCGTGAATACCGACCTCGTGAAGGAGGCGGATATGCCGAAGGGGCTCGCCGACCTGACCGACTTACGCTGGAAAGGCAAGATTGCCATGGCGAAGCCAATGTTTGGCACAACGGCAACGCAAGCGGCGTGTTTATTTCAAGCTTGGGGCGCGGAAAAGGCTCGTGAATATTACCGTCAGCTGCGGGCGAATCAAATTGCGATAGTGCCGGGCAACAAACAAGTCGCTGTGGATGTGGCGGCGGGAAAGTATTCGATCGGCCTGACTGACACCGACGATACTATCGCCGAGTTAGACGCCGGTCGCCCCGTTCGCATGATCTTTCCCGACGCCGACGCACCGGCAGCCAGTGGGTTGGGCGTTCTGTTCATCCCAAATACCGCGGCAATAATCCAAGGCTGCCCGAATCCGGAAAACGCCAGGAAGCTCATCGATTTTCTGCTGAATGCTGATGTGGAACGTCGGCTCGCAGAATCGAAAAGCCGACAAATTCCTTTGAATCCTCAAGTCGTCGTCGAGGCCATTCCGCACATCCGTACGCCCTCGACTGTGCGCGCACTGCCCGTGGATTTCGCGGCCGCCATGGCGGTGTGGAGCGAATCGCAAGCGTTTCTCGTTGACGAATTCAGTTTGCGGTGACGTGGCCCCATCGAGTTTACGAGTCAAAATCGCAAGCGACGAACGAAAACCATCGTCGCTTGCGATTCAGGCTTTGAGAACGAATATTGTCCCCGCCGTTGTAATGAATTCGATCAGAATTTTCATGTCTGCCTTGACGGCGGCTGTCAATCTCCCTATCGTAACGTGTCTCGACTGAAACGACAATTTTTTTGGGGATACATCGTGGCCGCAGCCGCCAATGAAAGAATTCGCATTCGGATGGAAGCATTCGATCACGAAGTATTGGATAAAACCGCGAACGAAATCGTGGAAACAGCGCAGCGCACCGGCGCGCTGGTTCACGGCCCGATTCCGCTTCCAACACGCATCGAGCGCTACACTGTGCTGCGTTCGCCGCACATCGACCGCAAGTCGCGTGAGCAGTTTGAGATTCGCACGCACAAGCGCTTGATCGATATTCTTCAGCCGACCGGAAAAACCATTGAGGCGCTGAATAAGGGCCTCAGTCTGCCTCCAGGCGTCGATATTAAGATCCGTGTTTTGGCAGGCAAGGCTTGATTTGAGTTTTCACCCAGGTCATGCGGCAAGGCGTCGTATCCTGGGTTTTTCGTTGAGTGAACGCAACCGTTCGCGCTATTGTGACGAATGGTTTTTATTATGAGGTTCCCGTGTCCACAGAACAAACAAAGCCGATCAGCCTGCCTGTATTCGACGCGCAGGGGCAGAGTGTCGGTTCGGTCGAGGTGGATCCGGCTGAGTTGGGCGGCAGTGTTAATAAGCAGCTGCTCCACGAAGTCGTATTGATGCATTTGGCCAATCAGCGAGCCGGTACGCATTCCACGCTCCGCCGTGGCGAAGTCGCCGGCAGCACGAAGAAGCTGTTTCGTCAGAAAGGCACGGGTAACGCCCGTGTCGGAACTCGTCGGTCGAATAAGCGTCGCGGCGGCGGCACGGCGAAAGGTCCTAAGCCGCGCGATTACGAATACCATATGCCGAAAAAGGCCGTCCGCGCTGCCACCCGCATGGCTCTGCTGAGTCGGCTTGTTGATAACGAAGCCGTCGTGATTGATGAGTTAATATTGCCCGCAATACAAACCAAGCGAGTGGCGGGGGTTCTCAAGAATTTGCAGGTCGCCGATAAGACTTGTTTGATCAGTTTGGCGAAAACTGAGATTGATGAAAATCAAACAATCTACAAGTCGGCTCGCAATATCCGCGGAATGGCGGTTCTGCCGGCGGCTCAGCTTAACGCCTATGAGATTCTGCGACCCAAGCGGCTTGTGCTGACGAAGGCTGCTCTTCAGGAATTGTGCAAGAGCGCTAAGTGGAAGTGATGCTGATTTAAACCTGCCCTGTAGCGTAAAGCGAAGGGTTGTGAGAAGTTTTTCGATAGGTGTCGTCATGGCAGCTGCAGCGAAACCAGAAAAAACGACGTTTGGTCCCCTATTGGAGCCGCACCAGGTCGTGCTCGCTCCTTTGGTGACTGAAAAAGGCACGCACCAATCGACGAGCGAGCATCATAATGCTTATTCGTTTGTTGTGAATCTGTGGGCGAATAAAACCCAGATCAAGCACGCCGTCCAGGAGTTATTCAATGTGCGCGTAGTCGGCGTTCGGACTCAGCTTCGGCTCGGCAAGGTTCGCCGCTATCGCTTCAAGGAAGGCAAGTTGTCGAACTGGAAGAAGGCGATCGTCAAGCTGCACAAAGACGACAAGATCGAGTTCTATTGAGATTCGCACGCTCTTAGGGTGTGTGTTGTTGAACGCAAGCTATTTGCGAGAGGACAGATAAGATGGGTATTCGCTACTACAAGCCGGTGACGGCTGGTCGGCGTGCCGGATCGGTCAGCGATTTTGCGGAAATCACGGATCGCAAGAAGAAGCCGGAAAAGTCGCTGGTTGTACCCCGCCAGAAAAGCGGTGGCCGAAACTTTCAGGGCATTGTTTGCTCGCGCTTCCGTGCGGGCGGGCACAAGAAGATGTATCGGGTCATCGACTTCAAGCGGACCAAGGACAACATGTTCGCGAATGTCATCGCGATCGAGTACGATCCGAATCGCAGCTGTCGAATTGCGCTTCTTCAATACGAAGACGGCGTGAAGACTTATATCTTGGCGCCGGAAGGCGTCAAGGCTGGAGATCGCCTCGCGAGTGGGCCTGACGCAGAGCCCCGGGTTGGCAATGCGATGCCGCTGCGAAAGATCCCGCTGGGTATGAGTGTGCATAACGTGGAGATGCACCCGGGCCGCGGCGGGCAGCTGTGCCGCAGTGCAGGTTGCACGGCAACGTTGAGTGCTCGAGAAGGTGATTGGGCACAGATCACGCTGCCTTCGGGTGAAGTGCGTCGCCTCAACGCGAATTGCCGAGCGACGCTTGGTTCGTTGGGAAATGCCGACCATATGAACATCAGTCTCGGCAAGGCTGGCCGTAAGCGCTGGATGGGACGCAAGCCGCATAACCGCGGAACGTCGCAGAACCCAGTGAGTCATCCGATGGGCGGTGGTGAAGGTCGGACCGCTGGCGGGCGTCATCCTTGCGGTCCAACAGGTGTGCTGGCGAAGGGTGGCAAGACCCGTAATCGCAAGAAACCATCCAACAAGGCGATTATTCGCCGCCGTCGGCCGGGCTCGCATTATTCCCAAGGATGAGGTCGTCGCAATCTCCAGGCCCGGAAGTGTGTGTGGTAGTGAATCCCTTCCGGTTCTGTGTTGCGAATTAGCTGATTCTGCATTGGAAACGCGCTGTTTTTTTGCGATTCACTGGACAGCGGCTCGCCAGTCACTAAGTTATATTTTCCCCGCGCAGAGGTGTTGACGAATGGGACGTTCGATCAAAAAAGGACCGTATGTTGATATGCGACTTCTCGGCAAGGTCGAGAAGCAGCAGCGCAACGGTAGTCGTGAGCCGCTTAGGACCTGGGCGCGGGATTGCACCATCGTGCCCGATTTTATCGGCCACACGTTCATGGTTCATAACGGCAAGAATTTCGCCAAGCTTTTCGTCACAGAAGACATGGTTGGCCACAAGCTTGGTGAATTCGCGCCAACGCGAATGTTCAAGGGGCACAGTGGCGGAAAGCTCAAGACGCCGTCCGGGCCTGGTCCCGCGAAATAGTGCTTTCGTGGATATCCCGGGGTGGAGCAGTGGTAGCTCGCCAGGCTCATAACCTGGAGGTCGCAGGTTCAAATCCTGCCCCCGGAATTTTGAGTTTGGTAATGACCAGATACAGAGGCGTCGGCGGCCGAATGTTCTGTCTGTCGTTGATGCTTCCTGATCTGGGAGGAAGTTTGTCGTTCAGAATTGTTAAGGTGGAAGATGGATTACACGGCAAAACATCGCTTTGCAGACATGGGGGCACGTAAAATTCGTGCATTCGCGGACTTGATTCGCGGCAAGATGGCGGATGAGGCGCTGGAGTTGTTGCGCTTCTATCCAAATCGAGGCGCTCGCCTCTTAGAGCAGGTGCTCAAGAGTGCGATGGGGAATGCTGAGGATCGTGGATCGCGGGATAAGGATGAGTTGGTTGTTGTCGAATCCCGAATTGACGGTGCTCCGATGATGAAGAGGTTCCAGCCCCGTGCTCGCGGATCTGCGTTTCCGATCAAGCGACGTTTCGCCCATATTATCGTGACCGTTTCCGATATGCAGGAGTCGGTTGCGGCGCAGGCGGCTCAATAAGGAATAATATAGTCCAGGCGGCCCGCAGGCTGGTGATTGTTGCGTGCGGGTTTGTGTTATAATAGGTAGGTGTTTAGGCCCTGCCGAGAGAGAGTGCTTCATGGGTCAGAAGGTAAATCCGACCGGATTTCGTACTGGAATTATGCTTGACTGGCAGAGCGTCTGGTATGCGGGCAAGCAGGACTTCGCTGAGCTTTTGGTGGAGGACACCAAGGTTCGCGCCCATGTTAACAAGTTTGTACGCACTCGTGTTAAGCAGGGGCGTCCGGGAATTTCGCGTATCCGCATCGAGCGAACACGCGAAAAAGTCGTGGTTGTGATTTTCTCCGCCCGTGTCGGCGTTATCATCGGAAAAAAGGGGCAGGAAGTAGAGAAACTTACGAAAGAGCTGGAAGACTTAACTCATCGTCACATCGAAGTCAAGACGATGGAAGTTGCCCGCCCAGAGAGGGATGCTCAGCTCGTTGCGGAGGATGTTGCCGATCAGTTGGAGAAGCGTCAGAGTTTTCGGCGTACGATCAAGCGTACCCTGGAACAGACAATGGAGGCGGGTGCCAAGGGTATCCGGGTTCAGCTTTCTGGTCGCTTGGGCGGAGCGGAAATGTCTCGTTGCGAAACTGCAATGCAAGGCAGTATCCCGCTTTCAACATTACGCGCTAAGATCGATTACGGGTTCACTGAGGCCAAGACTGCTCAAGGGCATCTCGGTGTTAAAGTATGGATTCATAACGGCGATTTTCTAGACGCCGAGGGGGACGACAATGCCGCAAATGCCCAAAAGAGTAAAGTTTCGAAAAAGCCAGCGTGGAAAGGTCCGCGGTAAGGCGTCTCGTGGGAATTTTGTTGCGTTCGGCGAATATGGTTTGCAGACGCTCGATGGTGGCTGGTTGACGGCGGAAGCGATCGAGGCTGGTCGAGTTACGGCTAGCCATTCGATGCGTGGTGATGGGCGCCTCTATATCCGCGTTTTTCCCCATAAATCGGTTACGTCGATCCCGCTTGAGACTCGAATGGGTAAGGGTAAAGGCGAGCCGGAGTTTTGGGCAGCTGTGCTCCGGCCCGGTATGATTTTGTTTGAGATCGCGGGCATACCCGAGGGTGCTGCGAGGGATGTTTTAGCTCGCGTGGCATACAAGATGCCGTTTAAGTGCCGGTTTGTTGGACGCCGTCCTAACGTTTAGTATTTAGGCGGCTGTTCGGATTCGTTCCATCCAACGGTGATATTTTTCGAGAGATGCCATGAAAGCGAGCGAATTGCGTCAGATGAGTGATGAGCAACTCGATTTGACGCTCAAAGAAACTGTAAAAAATCTGTTTCGCCTGCGATTCCAATCGGCGACGGACCGTTTGGAAACGCCAAGTGAAATTCAAAAGGCGAAGCGCGAAGTGGCTCGCATCAACACAATCCTGCGCGAGCGCCAAACCGGTGTTCGTGGGCAAATGCCAACTCAGGTTTCGTAAGAGGTGACGAATGACTGCATCGGTTCGTGGACTCCGCCGTACTGTCGTTGGAGTGGTTACTCGTGACAAGATGAACAAGACTCGCCGAGTTGAGATTCAGCGGGTCGAGAAGCATCCGCGCTACGGCAAGTATATCAAGCGTCGCACGGTCTGCTATATGCACGATGAGAACAATGAATCGCGCAATGGTGACGTGGTGGAAATAATGGAATCTAGGCCTTTGTCCAAGTTGAAGGCCTGGCGGTTGGTTAGTGTCGTGAAGAAGGCGCCAACTCAGGCTGCTGCGCCGAGCGAATTTGCTCCGACCGCTTAACCATGAACCCCACGGCCGACGGTTCCTTAAGGGTTCAAGCAGAATAGCTAAGGGTAATTTGTCATGATTCAGATGTATTCCTACCTTGATGTTGCCGACAATACCGGTGCCAAAGAATGCATGTGCATCAAGGTTTTGGGTGGCACCAGGCGCCGTGTGGCGACGCTAGGTGATCTCATTATCGCCAGCGTCAAGAAGGCGATTCCGGGTGGTGAAGTGAAGCCGGGCGATGTCGTGAAGGGTGTTATTGTTCGCGTCAAGAAGGGCATTCGTCGCAAAGACGGTAGCTATATTAAGTTTGATCGCAACGCGATGGTTATCTTGAACAAGGAAGATGACAATCCGCGCGGGACGCGCATCTTCGGTGCAGTTGCTCGCGAGTTGCGTGAAAAGGGTTATCTAAAAATCGTCAATTTGGCCAATGAGGTCGTTTAGGTTCCTTGGCTCTGTAGTTGATGTAAAATGCGGCGGCTAACTCGCGGATTTGTACGGATAAATGTTATGAATATTCGAAAAGATGATATCGTTGAAGTTATTACGGGTGACGACGTCGGTACGCCCAAGGCCCGAACAACGGCGCGCGTTCTGCGCATTGTGGCCGAGAAGAATAAGATTGTCGTCGAAGGGATCAATCGCGTTTATCGCCACTTGAAGCCGAGTCGCCAGAACCAGCAAGGCGGGCGGTTGTCGAAGGAGATGCCGATTGACGTGTCCAACGTTAAATTGTTTTGCGCAGCATGCCAACGCGGCGTTCGCATCGGCAAGCGATACGCGGCCGATGGCAGCAAGGAGCGCTATTGCAAGAAGTGTGGGAGCGGACTCGGCGCGTTGAGTAAGGCTCGCGCAGCCTACGCTCAATAGTAGTGGCCTCTGCGTCATGGTGACGCTCGGATCAAAGAAATTGGTTAGGCGAGAATTTCGGTTCATTCCGTCCTGTGACGAAGGTTGAGTTATGGCTCGGTTATTGGAACGCTATCGTAAAGAGATTGTCCCTCAGCTACAGAGCAAATTCGGGCGTATGAACGTCCTGAGTCTGCCCAGGCTGCAGAAAATTTGCGTGAATATGGGCGTGGGGAAAGCTCTGCAAGACAAGAATCGTATGGAGCAGTCTGCCGAACAGCTCACTGCTATATGTGGTCAGCGTGTGCAGATCACGAAAGCTCGTATAGCAGTTAGCGCCTTTCGTCTGCGCCAGGGAAACGAGATCGGTTGTCGGGTGACGCTCCGTGGCAGTCGCATGTATGAGTTTCTGGATCGGCTAGTCAGTGTGGCTTTGCCTCGTATTCGTGACTTTCGGGGCGTGAATCCGAAGAGCTTCGACGGCAACGGCAACTATACCATCGGCCTGTCGGAGCAGCTCGTTTTCCCTGAGATTGATCCCGATAAGGCGACATTCACCCAAGGCATGGACATTACGTTCGTCACGAGTACGCACAACGATGACGAGGCGCGTGAACTCCTTCGCCTTTTTGGTATGCCTTTCCGTGAAGCGTAATGAAATGTATCGATATGGAAACTGACTGCAACGTGGGCCAACAATGTCAACCTTAGCAAAAAAAGTCGAACACGAACGCAACCTCAAGCGGATTGAGCTTCACAAGAGCGGCAAAAAGATAATGCCGGGCCGTGATCTGATTCGTATTCGTATGCGCTGCCGGCTTTGTGGTCGCGCCCGCGCCGTATACCGTAAGTTCAGCATATGCCGAATTTGTTTCCGCAACATGGCGAGTAAAGGCCTTATTCCTGGCGTGCAAAAGGCGAGTTGGTAGTTCTTTGGGTTCCGAAGATAAATCGGCATATGCGGTGAAGGCATGGCCGAGTGTCTGGAGTGATTTTCGATATGATGACCGATTCGATCGCCGACATGTTGACGCGTATTCGCAATGCCAATCGCATTGAGTCTCCCTCTTGTGATATGCCGTCCACCAAGCTGAAGACCGCCGTCGCCCAGGTGCTGAAGGACGAGGGATTTATCCTCGACTTTCAGGTCGGGAAAGTGTCCAAAGTGGAAGGTCGCTCGGTATTCGAACCGGAAGTAGCGTTGAACGACCCGAAGAAGATTCTTCGCGTGTTCCTCAAGTTTGGCCCCGAAGGTGAACGCGTCATCCGTAGGATCGAGCGCGTTAGCAAGCCAGGTCGCCGCCTCTATTGCAGCTACAAGCAGTTGCGTCCCGTCCTTCAAGGCATGGGAATTTCGGTCGTCAGCACCAGTCACGGTGTCATCAGTGATCGCAAGGCGCGTGCGGAGCGGCTCGGCGGCGAACTTCTGTGTCGAGTTTGGTGAAAACTCGGAGTGATTTTTCCGAGATACCCAGGGAGCCAATGTGTTTTCTTTGGGAGCAAGGGGTTCTTTCCATGTCCCGTATCGGCAAACAACCTGTTGTGATTCCCGCAGGCGTTAAAGTGAAAATTGACGCCGGCAAGATCTTCGTTGACGGACCGAAGGGTAAGCTAGATTTCGTCTGGCATCCAGCAATGAAGGTTGAATCCGACGGAAAAGCCATCCAGGTTACTCGTCCTAACGATGAGCGGCTCAATCGTTCATTGCACGGCCTGACGCGGTCGCTCATCAATAATATGGTGGCGGGTGTTACGACAGGTTATGCGAAGAAACTGAAAATTGAGGGCATCGGTTATCAGGCCAAAATGGACAAGAAGGCCGTTGTCCTCATGGTGGGCTATGCCAACCATGTTGTGAAAAATCCGCCCGATGGCATTTCGGTTGCCTGCCCCGATCCGAACACTATTATCGTTACGGGTGCGGATAAGCAGAAAGTCGGCCAATTTGCGGCCGAGATCCGAAGCGTACGGAAACCTGAGCCCTATAAGGGCAAGGGGATCATGTACGATGGCGAGAAAATTCGCCGCAAGGAAGGCAAGTCGTTCGCCAGCGGCGGTGCCTAATAGCCGAAATATTTTACACGCAACGCGTAGCATGATGTGCGGGCATCGCTATTGCCGCATGGTTCAGGTGGGTTATGGATCAACAGAAACTCAAACATCGTCGTCAGTTGCGTCGCCGTCACCATGTGCGATCGGCGATCGTTGGAACCTCGGAGCGGCCACGCTTGACCGTTTTTCGAAGCTCCAAGCATATTTATGCGCAGCTCGTTGACGACATTAACGGGATCACCGTGGCGTCGGCGAGTTCGCGCGGTAAAGATGTGCGTTCCTCGTTGCCATATGGTGGGAACGTCAAAGCCTCTCAGGTAGTGGGTAAGAAGCTCGCTGAGATGGCAAAAGAGAAGGGCGTGATGCTCGCCGCTTTTGATCGTGGGCATTACCGTTACCACGGCAGAATCAAGGCGCTTGCTGACGCAGCTCGCGAAGGCGGATTGCAGTTCTGATATACTAGAAATCAACGATTTTCGCGTGAGCGAAAACCATTCCGAGGTTATTTCGATGGCCAAAGATCAACGTGATCGTAAGGATAGCCGAGATTCGCATAACGACGGACTTGAAGAGCGAATCATCAAGATCAGGCGGTGCGCCTCCGTTGTCAAAGGTGGTCGGCGCTTCAGCTTCAACGCGATGGTGGTTGTCGGTGACCGTCAGGGTCGCGTTGCGTGGGGATATGGCAAGGCCAACGAAGTTCCGCCCGCAGTTGAGAAGGCTGCCAAGGAAGCGGAAAAATCGCTCAAACAGATGACGAAAATTTCGATGAAGGGGGAGACTATCCCGCATCGAGTTGTCGGAAAATTCGGCGCCAGCAAGGTAATACTGGTTCCCGCCGGTCCCGGCACGGGCGTCAAGGCGGGGCCTGGTGTGCGAGATGTTCTGGTCGCCGCCGGTATCCACAATATCTTGACGAAAGTGCATGGCAGTACGAACGCCATCAACCTTGTCAAGGCCACCATCGACGGACTGAGCCAGTTGCGCACCCGTCAGCAGGTTGAACAACTTCGCGGAGTTTCCCTCTAATGGATCTTTCTACCGTACATCATGGCGTCAATAAGCGAACGCAGAAGAAGCGTGTCGGTCGCGGTCCGGGTAGCGGGCACGGCAAAACCGCATCCCGCGGCAGCAAGGGCCAATACGCGAGCGCTGGCGCGAAAAAGCCATCGTTCACGTTTGAAGGCGGCCAAATGCCGCTCTTTCGTCGCATGCCCAAGCGCGGCTTCAGCCACGAAACCTGGGATAAGAAGTATCACGTCGTTAACATCGGCGATCTCGATAAGGCGTTCAAGGACGGCGACACTGTCTGTCCCGCGTCGCTAGACAGAGCTGGTCTCGCCAAGGGGCCAGCTGACGGCGTTCGCGTTCTCGGTCAGGGCGATCTTTCTAAGAAGCTCGTCGTCAAGGCCCAGCATTTTTCGAAGTCGGCGAGCGAAAAGATCATTGCCAAGGGCGGTTCGATTGAGATAATTCCCGGACCGAAGAAGCCAGTTCGCAATAAGATGAAACCTCCCAAGGTAAGGGCATGATGTTTTCTGCATCGATTTAGTGTAGCACGATGCTCCGCGTCGTAAATTCTACGACGCGGAGCATCGTGCTACAAATAAGGGCTGTTCGGTTCGCTTTTCGTCGTCGGGTTGATTGGATCGGCTCGATTTAGCCTCGCCGGTTTGTCTTGCGAGTGATCGCCTGCCGCGAGGAGCTGGGTGTTTGAGAGGATGATTCCATGGCGACCGCCACGGCGATGATAAAATCGGGCATGAATTCCTTCGGTCAGAGCCGATTGGCCTCGATCTTCAAGATCAAGGAACTCCGCCAAAAGATCATCATCACGCTGCTTTTTCTCGGCATCTATCGCATTGGGTTTCATGTGCCCGTGCCGATGATCGATCAGTATGGCATGTTCAACGCCATGCGTGGTTCCGAAGAAGGCCTGCTCGGGCTGATTTCCATGTTCTCGGGCGGTAGCCTCAGCCAAAGTACAATCTTTGGCCTCGGTATTATGCCCTACATCTCCGCGTCGATTATCTTTCAACTCCTATCGAGCGTCTATCCGCCTTTGGAAAAGCTCAGCAAGGAGGGTGAAGGCGGACGGAAGAAAATCAACGAATATACGCGCTACGCCACGGTCGTCATATGTATTTTTCAAGCGTGGATGTGGGTTTCGAGCCTCATTAAGCCGAGAAACGAAGGGGGGTCGGGCCTGGCGATACAAGGCTACGACACCTTCTTCTACGTCTTCGCCACGATCATGATCATGACGGCAGGTACCGTTCTACTCATGTGGATCGGTGAACAGATCGACGAATACGGCGTCGGCAATGGCATCAGCTTGCTCATCATGGCTGGTATTGTCGCTCGCATACCCGATGCCACACAAATTCTTATCATGGCCCGGGGCTCGGAACCCGGCTATGAAATTCCGATCCTCGGCTTCAAAATCCGGGCGAGCATCTTCCAACTCGGCGGCAGCGGCGTCGGTGGCGATGTGGGCTTGGAAAAAATATTCGTGCTGCTCTTCCTGTTTATTAGCGTCGTCGTCGGCGTGATCTTCATGACCAAGGCTCAGCGCCGAATCCCGACGCAGTCCGCCAAACATGTGCGCGGTCGGCGAGTCTATGGCGGCACGCGGAACTTCCTGCCGTTGCGAATCAATCAGTCTGGCGTTATGCCCGTGATCTTCGCCAGCAGTTTGTTGATCCTGCCGACAGTGGCGCTGAAAGGCATCGCGCAGCAATTTCCAACAGCAAATTGGGCGCATAATGCGGCCCACGCGCTGGAACGCCAGGGATACGTCTACAACATTCTTTACATCATGCTGATTTACTTCTTCTGCTACTTTTGGACGGCCATTACCTTCAATCCACGAGATATCGCCAACAATCTCAAGGATTACGGCAGCTTTATTCCCGGCTATCGGCCTGGCAAGCGGACTGCCGATTACCTCGAAAAAGTCATTATGCGGATCACGTATGTAGGCGCTGCATTCTTGGCGATCGTCGCCATCATTCCCAGCGTGATCTCCTCGGCCCTCGAAGTCAACTATACCGTCGCGAGTTTTTACGGTGGAACCGGGCTGCTTATCGTCATCAGCGTGGCGCTCGATCTCGTGCAAAAGATTAACAGCCACCTGGTAATGCGCAATTATCCGGGACTTACCGAAGACTAATGCCCCCGGCAAGGATCAGACACCGGTAGCGTAAGTGAACGTCGTTTTTGTCCGTCGCTTACGCTTCCGGCTCTGAAAGATATGAGGGAGCGTGATGCTCCCCTTTTTTTTCGCCGTCGCTGCCAGCCTTCCGATTTTCTTCGTTTTTTGATTGCTTGCACACCTTGTAACTGGCCTGCTTCTTTCCGAAAATGAAGATTACGCGACGGTGGCTCTCTCCCTCCGACTCGACGCACGCCTCAACTGCGGAAGCGACGCATTATGCGATTGATCTTCATCGGACCTCCAGGCAGCGGCAAAGGCACGCAAGCAAAACTTTTGGGCAAGCGCTTGGGGCTGCTTCATTTCGCCACCGGTGATGTATTGCGCCAGGCGATCGAACAGGATACTCCCGAAGGCCGGCTGGCGAAACCCTATATCACGGCTGGCCGCCTCGTGCCCGACGACGTGGTGAATCAAATCGTCAGCGCGCGTTTCCGCAGCCCAAATCGTCCCGAAAGATTCGTGCTTGACGGGTATCCCCGAACGCTGGCGCAGGCATTCGCATTTGATGCGTTGCTCAACGAGGTCGGGCTTGACCTCACAAGCGTGGTCTTGCTTCAGGTTGACGATGACGAGATCGTTCGCCGACTGAGCGACCGCTGGACCTGCCCCGCTCTAACCTGCCAAGCGACTTTTCAAACGAACTCAAAGCCGCCGCGAATTCCGGGCAAATGCGATGTTTGCCAAACGCCCCTGCACCAGCGCGACGACGACAAGCCTGAAACGATTCGAGCCCGGCTGCGGGTGTTTCACGATCTACACGACGCGATTCTGAAACACTATGCCGCTCAGAATCGGGTGGTCGAAATTCCCGGACGAGGTGATATCGAAACGATCTATGAAAACATATTGCGCGGGCTTCGGCAGAAAGTCTCCGCGTGAGGCGCACGGAGCTTCCGGTGAACGGCACATTAGAAACGTGCCGCCACATAAAGTCACCTATACTTCGAGCGGATGAATTTGTCCGCTCAGGCTCTGAAAATGCGACAATCTCAACCGCCCGCAGTATAATTGCGTATCATTTCAGGTGAGTAAGCGAAGCCAAATATCGAGGTGATCGGTGTTCCGACAGTTTTTTGCGCAAGCGCCGGAGTTGAAATCGGCGCGCGAGATTGGGCTGATGCGAGAGGCAGGCAAGCTCGTCGCGGAATCGCTGCGTATTTGCCGTGAGATGGCGAAACCCGGTACGCGGACAATCGAGATCGACCGCGCCGTCGAAGCGCATTACAAGAAGTATGGCGCGACGCCGCTCTTTAAGGGCTACCCTGGTGCCAATCCGAAGTCGCCATTCCCGGCTTGCACGTGCATATCACTGAACGAACAGGTCGTTCATGGCATCCCCAGCCAGCGTGAACTTCGCGACGGCGACCTGTTGAAACTCGACACGGCGTGCAAGCTCAACGGCTGGTGCGCCGACCGGGCCATCAGCGTATTGGTGGGCAACGGTCGGCCGGAACGCAAGCGTTTGATCGAAGCGGGCGAGCATGTGCTCAAGATTGCGATGGAGGAATTGCCTCGCCGCAAATGGTGGTCGGAGGTCGCCCTCATCATGCAGCGCTACGCCCATCAAGCGGGATACACCGTTGTTGAGGAATACGTCGGGCATGGCATCGGTCGCATCATGCACGAGAGTCCGCAGGTGCCGAACTACGTCCCGCGAGGCCGAGCCGAGCTTCGCAAGATGGACTTCCGGATCGAGCCTGGTCTCGTGCTGGCGGTTGAGCCGATGTTGAACATGGGCAAAGCTGAGACGCGTGTGCTCGCTGATCAATGGACCGTGGTGACCAAGGATGGCCTGCCAAGCGTTCATGTCGAACACACGCTGGCCTTGACGGCGGAAGGCGTGATCGTCATCACGGCGGACAGTTGATTCTGCCGCTTGCGGCTTAGCGCTCGCAAGGCGCCGCGCGAGCGCTAAGCCGCAAGCGGCGAACCATGAATGCGGCAATGGAGTAAACCATGCTTTCCATCCGAATCGGCATCGCACTCGTGGCATGTATGGGTGCGTTGTCGTGGGCGCTGACGCCGTCGGCAAACGCCGACGCCGGCGCTACCAAGAAGGCGCGCGATTTTCTCGATGCGTTCACCAGGCGCATTCGGCCACTCGATATTACCGTCAATCGCGCCTGGTGGGACGCGAACATGACAGGCAAGCCGGAAGCCTTCAAAGCCAAGGAAGACGCCCAGAACAAACTCGACGCGCTTCTCGCGGACAAGCAACAATTCGCGGAACTCAAGACGATCAAGGACGCCGGCGGTATCGACGATCCCGTTGTCAAACGCGCGATCGATGTCGTCTATCTGCTCCTACTCGAGAAACAGCTCGATACCAAACTCCTCGAAGACATGACGAAGCTTGGCAACGAGATCGAATCGATCTTCACGAACTTCCGCGCGAAGATCAAAGACACTGATGCGAAGGACGGCTTCAAAAAGCTCACCGACGGCGAAGTACGCAAGGTGCTCAAGACCTCCACGCTTTCCGAACGTCGCCAGGAGGTGTGGGAGGCGTCGAAGGAGTTGGGCCGTGAGGTCGAACCGGGGCTGAAAAAGCTCGTGAAGCTGCGCAACGAGGCCGCGAAACGCCTGGGCTTCGCGAATTTCCATGCGATGCAGCTGCAACTCAGCGAGCAGAATGGCAACGATCTGATTAAGCTGTTCGATCGGCTCGATGAACTTACGCGTGAGCCGTTCATCAAGGCCAAGGCGGAGATCGACATTGAGTTGGCCAAGGCATGCAACGTGAGGATCGCGGACCTGATGCCGTGGCACTACCACGATCCGTTTTTTCAAGAGGTTCCCGCCGTCTTCAAGGCCGACCTCGACAAGATTTACGCCCAACAAGACCTCATCAAACTCTGTCGCGATTTCTACCGCGGCATCGATCTGCCGATTGATCTGGTTATCGAAAAAACAGGCAACGATTTCGCGCCGCGCGAAGGCAAGAACCCGCACGCGTTTTGCACCGACATCACGCGCGATGGCACCGATGTGCGCGTGCTGGCGAACATCGTGCCGAACGAATACTGGATGTCGACGATGTTGCATGAGTTCGGGCATGCGGTCTACTCGAGCATAAACATCCCTGCCAAGCTGCCGTATGTGCTGCGTTCGGAATCGCACATTCTGACGACCGAGGGCGTGGCGATGCTGTTTGAGAAAAACTCCAAACGCCGAGCTTGGCTGGAGCAAATGGGCGTAAAGGTTGACGACCCGAAGGCATTCGACGAGACGGCTGCGAAGATGTCGCGCTATCAGCTGTTGATCTTCTCGCGTTGGTGCCAGGTGATGTTGCGTTTCGAGAAGGGCATGTATGAAAACCCGGAGCAAGATCTGAACAAGCTCTGGTGGGACACCGTCGAAAAGTATCAGATGTTGCGTCGACCAACTGGTCGCAGCGCGCCGGACTATGGCAGCAAGTATCACATCGTCGGAGCGCCCGTTTATTACCACAATTATATGATGGGCGAATTGTTCGCGTCGCAGGTCCACCATGCGATTGCACGCAAGGTCTACGCCAACGCCGATCCCGCAAGCGTGACCTACGTTGGCAACAAACAGGTCGGGGCGTTCATGCGGCAATATGTCTTCGATCCGGGCCGCACGATGACCTGGAACGAGTTGACACGTCACGCCACGGGTGCGGACCTGAGCCCAGAGGCGTTTGCGAAGGATTTTGGCGGGAAGTAGCGAGATCATGAGTATCTGTTTTCCGCTTGCGGCTTAGCGCTCGCGCGGGGTTACATGAGCGCTAAGCCGCAAGCGGCAAATGCAAATAGAAGGAGCGCAGCGTGGGAGCGCGATGGATGCTGGTGTGCCTGTGGGTGTCGCAGACCGCGCGGGTGACGGCGGACAATGCGCTGCGGTTCTTCGTCTGTCTCGATTACGCCAACCAGGGCGAAGCGCAGAGGAACAGCGCCTGGTATCTCGTCAATGTTATCTTCACCTTGCCCGCCGTGATCTTGGCACCGTTCAACGGGGCGGTTGCCAATAGCTTGCCGAAATCGAGCGTGGTGCGCTGGACCGCGTTCTACGGCTTCGTCGTCATGGCGGCCTTCGCACTTCTGCAATCGCAATGGATCACCTGCTGGGCGCTCATCTCGATCGGATCGGCGATCTACGGGCCGACACGCTATGCGATGCTGCCGGCGGCTTCCGTCGATACCACCTGGTCGTTGCCGCGAATCAACAGCTTCATCGAGATGGGCACGTTCACGGCCATTCTCGTCGGCATGATTCTGATCATCGGTACCGATTTGCAGACGATGCTGGTGCTCGATCGCTGGAACGCGGCTATTGTGCTGGTTTTCGCGCTGAACGCCGTCGCCTGGCTGACATTGCTGCCTGTCGGATTTCCAAGCGACGTCCACCGATCCGAACCGCCGATGCAAGCGATCCGCGGTTTCTTTACCGACCTCGCCGCGATCTGGCGCGAACGCGAGGCGCGGATCTGCCTGATCGGCTTGGCAGCCAAGCGCGGGATGGTCATCGGCATGTCTGGCGCGATGCTGGCGATCCTGTTCAGCGACCAGGGGCTGAAGCTCAGTGACGTTGCGGAGATCACGTGCTGGGTCGCCGCCGGCGTGGCGATCGGATCGTTGGGAGCGGGGATTCAGAAGCATCCGCGGCGCGTGCTCGGTTTGGCGCCGATCGGCGGCGTGGGGTTCACGATCGGCATGTTCTACGCGGCCTCGGGCGAAAAGCCTGATGTTTGGTTCTGTGCGCTGATCGGCGTGGCGGCGGGGCTGATCAACGTGCCGCTCGCTTCGACCTATCAGGCCGTTGTCCCTGCCGATGCGCGGGGTAATGCGATGTCGGTGCGCAACCTTGCCGATTATGTCTGCGCCACGGTCGCGGGCATCGGCTTGTTCCTGTTAGGCCGATACGCGGGTTTCGGAGCGAAACATCAACTCCTACTGATCGCCAGCATCTCGCTCGCTGGCACGGTTGCGGGCTGGTGGATATTCCGTCGCGAAATCTTTGAGAACATCATCGAGGTGGTGTTTTTGGTCATGTATCGTTTCCGCGTCGCTGGGCCTGGGTTGGGCAAGATACCGCTCAAAGGCCCGGTGCTCGTGATCGCCAACCACAGTTCGTGGATGGACCCCATTTGGCTTGCGAAAGTATTGCCGCGAACGATTAAGCCGATGATGACGAGTCTGTTCTTCGACCCGTGGATGCTGCGTTGGGCGATGGTGTATATCGCCGATGCGATCCGCGTGGACGTGTCCAATTTTCGCCGCGACGTACCCGAACTACAGCTGGCGATCAAGGCGCTGGACGAAGGCAAATGCGTCGTGCTCTTCCCCGAAGGCCGGCTGCGTCGCACCGAGGCGCAACCGATCAAGCTGTTCGGGCAGGGTGCCTGGCATATTCTGCACGAACGTCCGAATACGCCGGTGGTTGTGTTCTGGATCGAAGGCGGGTGGGGCAGCTTCTGCTCGTACTTCAACGGTCCGCCGACGAAAAAGAAATCGTTCGACATCGCGCGTCTGATAAGCATCGGCGTTGCCGAGCCGGTGATCGTTCCGCCGGAGATATTGGCCGACCTTCTCTTGACGCGACAGTACCTGATGGACCTATGTGGCGATACGCGCAAGCACCTTGGCCTGGCGCCGGTGATTCCGCCGCATTCGGAGGTGGACGAGAAGGACGGGTAATAAACCAACTAAGCCCAGGGGTGAGGTACTCCGAACCCCTGGGATGAGGAAAACCAACGATGGCTCCCATCCTGCTTTTGTTGCGATCAGACTCTCCAGTGCAATGAAGAATGAAGAACGAGGAATTAGAATGAGGAAGGAATATGTGTGATTCAACCACTCGCCGTTCGATAGTTCTCAATTCCTAATTCCGCGTTCTTCATTCTTCATTGCATTTCGCGCATCAAGAGCAATGAGCGAATTCTCAATTGTTTTGATCAGCACACTCCGAACCCCCTGGGAGAGGCCACGCTTTCGTCGGATCCCAGAGGTTCGGAGTACCTCACCCCTGGGCTTGCCTGACCATTTGACGCAGGGCCGTTAATCCATGCCACCGACAACCTACACCGCCCGCTGGATTGTTCCGATCGACGTGCCGCCGATCGACGGTGGGTGCGTGACCATCGCCGATGGCAAAATCGTTGCCCTCAGCACACATCAATCGATTCACGTCGATGTCGATCTCGGCGATGTCGCCGTGCTGCCGGGGTTTGTCAACGCGCACACCCATCTCGATTTGTCGGGAGCGCGAGGTCTATGCCCGATCACCGGCGACTTCACACATTGGCTGCGTCAGGTCATCGCCTTTCGCATGAATCGAACGCCAGAACAGGTGCAATCCGACATCGCGTCGGGCATTGCCGAGTGCCTGCGGTTCGGTACGACGTGCATCGGCGACATCTCCGCCGGTGGCGCCAGCTGGGCCTTGCTGCAAGCCGCGAGTTGTCGATCCGTCGTCTTTCACGAGGTGCTTGGGCTGACGGCCGAGCGTGCGGAGAAGAACCTGCGCACGCTAGACGCGGATTTGGCGAGGCATCACCATTCGGATCGCAGTATTGCCGGAATCAGTCCGCATGCGCCATACTCCGTTCGTTCGAGTCTCAACAGCGAGTTGGCGAAACGGTCACATTCAACAGCGATTCATCTCGGCGAAACCCGCGACGAGTTGGAACTCCTCCGCTCGCACACAGGGCCATTCGTTGATTTCCTGAAGGAACTCGGCGTCTGGGATGCCGATGGTCTCGTTGCCGATCCTGAAGCGATTCTCCGCCTGTTTCCGAACGGTATCTTTGTGCACGGCAATTATCTCGATCCTGCTCAAACCTTCACGCCGGGTCAGACGGTCGTGCTCTGTCCTCGCACGCATAGAGCCTTTAGGCATTCACGGCATCCGTTCCCGGCTTGGCTTGAGCGCGGTGTTCGGATCGCCATTGGGACCGACAGCCTGGCTTCTAACCCGGACCTGGACATCCTGGCGGAGGCGAGGCACCTTCACGCCAGCCACCCGGAAGTCGTGCCAACAGACGTTCTTCGCATGCTTACGCAATCCGGAGCGGAAGCCCTCGGACTTGATACGACGTGCGGAACTCTTACATCTGGAAAGTCGGCGGATTTGGTGGTTGTGCCTTTGGCGAGAGATGGATCATCGGGCGTGGCTCAGAACATTCTGCAATCGCGGTTTTCCCCAACCAGCGTGATGTGGCGGGGTGACTGGGTGATTGATGATGCGATCCATCGCATTTTCCGAGCCTGAGCGCCAGCGAAGGGCCAAGCGGTGCCCTTCGCTGGCGCTCAGGCTCGGAATAAGCACGTTCGCACGCACTCACTCCACGCGATACGGCGGGAGGACCGCGATGCCCTCGAAAAACGACCGTCCAGGGCGTGCGTTGTACACGAAGCCCTGGCGCTCCAGCATTTCCAGAAACGCGAATTGATCGTAGACCGAGCATCGGCGGTTGATGCACCAGTTCACATACGTCAAATACAAATCCACCGCGGGGTAGCGCGCATTCTCAGCGACCAGGCAGCATCGTTTCACAAAATTACGCAGCGGTTTCATCAGGATGTCCTCCATTAATTCTTTAGGTCATCCTAACGGGTCAAGCCAACGAAATTGAGAAAATAACATGGACTTTTCAAAAACAATCGTCCGAAATTTCCGAAGGAATCGGTCACGCCAAACGCAAGGGGTCGGCAGCCTCGCTGCGATCGGCATGCCCCTTGAATTCGGGCTAATTGGGAATCTCAACGACTTGATGTCCCGATTTCACCGTTTGCGGCTCAGCGCTCACGTGAGACATGCTGAGCGCTACGCCGCAAGCGGACGACATCATCCTACGCCTTGATTTTTTCAAAGACGATCACGACGCCCGTAACGTTATCGCGAGAGCCGTTCGCGAGGGCCTTCTTCACCAGGTGATCGATCCATTCTTGTGGGTCGGGATATAAATTGGGGCCGATACGCAAATCTTCCTCGGAGACGTGATTCGTCAAACCGTCGGTCGCCAACAGCAAGCGGTCGCCATGCTGCGGCGAGAACGGATGAACCTCGACGGCGGAATGCAGATCGGCGCAACCAAGGAACTTGTGCAATACGTGCTGGTAGGGGCTGAAGCGGGCATTCTCCGGCGTCAACGCACCGGACGCCACAAGTGCCTGAGCCACGGAATGATCGACAGTCAACTGATGGACATCGCAGCCGCGGATTAGATACGCTCGGCTATCGCCGAGGTTGGAAATATAGACCGTGCCGTTATGCTGTAGTGCGACGACGGCGGTGGTGCCCATGCATCGGCCTTCGGGCTGCATTTGGCCCGATTCCACGATGGCGGCGTTCGCCTCGTGCATAGCCTGGCGAACCACTTCGTCGGGCGCCTCTTTGGTCGCTAGCCGGGCCTGCACGACGCGCAGGATGATCTCAACTGCCATCCCGCTCGCCACTTCACCGCGTTCCTGTCCGCCCATACCGTCCGCAACAACGAAAAGCTGCCGGTCGAGGTCGATCGCGAAGTTGTCTTCGTTGTTCGTACGCAGGCCCTTTTCGCTCCGCTTACCCACGCGCAACACGAAGTTCGGCATTCGAGTGGCTCCGGTCAATGTCAGCGTCGCGAGGCCCACCGTCGCGATACGATCCCCCATCAGGGATTGAACCATTGTATGCCTTTCCCGGCGTTTTCGACAATGTTCAGACCCAGGCGGTTACGTCCGAACCAATTTCGCGGACATTCGGCAGCTTCTCGCCTATTATAACATGCAACAAAATTAGCTGGACTCAAATAAATCGCGCCGTTTTTGATGTTTTCCCTATTTCTGTCCGTGTTAGGCCTGCAGAAAATCGAATCTTCCGCACGTTGATTTCGAATTTGTCGCCGTGTTTCCGTTTGAGAACGTTTCACACCCAAGGAGTTTCCATGATTCATCGAAGTTTGCTCTGCGTTTTCGCCTTGGCACTCGCCAATGCGGCGTTCGCACAGAATCCCTACGGCAGCATCGCCGACCTCAAGCTCGCCAAGGCCGAGGACGGCAAAGATACGCCGTCCACCCCCGCGCCATCCGGCGCGATCATTCTGTTCGACGGCAAATCGCTCGACAACTTCACGAAACGCGACGGGAAATCGGCCCCGGGTTGGAAGCTTCTCGGCGACAGCGGCGTTGCGCAGGTTCAGGGCGGCGATGTCATTACCAAACAAAAATTCGCCGGCAAGTTCAAACTCCACCTCGAATTCCGCGTCCCCTACATGCCGGAAGCTTCAGGCCAAGGCCGCGGTAACTCCGGCATCTACCTGCAAGGCCGTTACGAAGTGCAGATTCTCGACAGCTACGGCCTGAAAAGCAAAAACAACGATTGCGGCGGCATCTACACCGTCGCCGCCCCGCTCGTCAACGCTTGCAAGGCTCCCACGGTTTGGCAGTCCTATGACATCGACTTCCAATCCCCCAAAGGCAATGGTGGCGAGGTCACCGAGCCGGGCATCGTGACCGTGCACCACAATGGCACGCTCATTCACGACAAGGTCCGCCTCGTCATCAAAAAAGGCGACAAGGAAGAACCGGTCACCAACACCACCGCCGGCCTCGGCGGTGACCCCACGACGGCCGGCCCGATTCTCCTGCAAGACCACGGCAACCCGGTGCAATACCGCAACATTTGGCTCGTGCCGGTGAAGGATTGACGTTTGCCAGGCCCAACCAAAGCACGAGCCGAAAGCGTAAGCGACAATCAGGTTGTAACTGTCGCTTATGTTGCCGGCTCGTACTTCCACCCGACACGTCATTTCTTGACGCGACCGACAAAAGTCGCTTTACGAGCCGGAAGCGTAAGCGACGGACTGGAGAAATCCGTCGCTTACGCTTCCGGCTCGTACTTTTGTCGGCGGCGTCATTTCTTGACGCCGGCCAGATCGAAATCGAAGGTATTCTTTCCTTCGACAACATCGCGAATCAGCGTCGACGCTTCGTTGAATTCGGGTCCGACGGCTCGCTCCATCTCGTCGATGATTTTGTCCTTATCCATGGCGTCGAACATTTTGCGGCCCGATGCGCGGAAGCCCGTGATTTTCACGAGGTTCTTGCCGACGACGGCGCCGCTGTCGCCGATCGGGATCGTATATTTGCCGTCCTTGATGCCAATGCCTGCGCTGGGGCCTTCATTGTCGTCGGTCGGGAAAAAGTTGATGGTGCCCTCGGCGAGAGGGACATTGTCGATGCGCACCTCGCCCGATACGGCGGCGCGATTTGGTCCACGCTTGGAACAACCCGCAGTGAGGATGAGACTGAAGACGAGAACGGCAAGGCTCGCGCTTCGAGCCAGGTGCGCGATACCCATTGCGATTTACTCCAACAAAAGTGAGCGTGAAAAACCGAGGAGGATCAGAAATCGCCGATCGCCTCATCGCTGCCGATCGTAACAAGAGCCTGCCAAGTTGCGGCATTGATCGACTGATTGACAAAGCGAACGACGCCGTCTCCCATCAAAACGTGAACGCCGCCGAAATGTTTGCTGCGTGAGGCGGCGGTGTTGTTGGGACCTCCGTCGCCCGATATGCAAGGGAGATTCAAGGATGGCTGATTGTTGCAATAGCCAGTATAGAGCGTATCAGGACTCGTTGTATTGGGATTCAACGCGGCATAAATGTGACCGTAGCCTGGCTGATCGCCCCAATGCAGGCCGCGTTGGTCATTGGACGTGCCGCGTGACCGGAGGTATTCGCCCATAAACAGGGTATTGCTGCTGCCATCGGAGATATCACCCAAACGCGCGCCCCAATTGACGCCGAACGCGCCGCGCTTCCCGCCGGACAGGGTCGTGGCTTGCCCCAGATTGGCGCCGCCGAAGAATGCGTGATAGTTACCCATCGTAAAGACGCCCCACGGCTGAGTCTGCGTGAAAGCACCATCATCGGTTGGGCATAAGAACAAAGAAAGGACGACACGCGTCGGCCCGGCGGGATCATTCGCCTGCGTGCTAAACCACGGCGTCCACCCCAGGTTCTGCGTCTGCGGTTGAGGCAGTATGTTGAAGAGTGGTTCCTGATCAACGAAAGGCAAGAGAAGCGGAAACCAGCTATGGCGTGCGCCCGTGTAATAGCTTGTCGGTGCCGTCCACGATAGCCCCGGAGGCAGACGCTTCCACGTGCCATGGTAATTGTGAAGGCCCAGCCCAATCTGCTTGAGGTTGTTGCCGCACTGCATCCGCGCCGCCGCATCGCGCACCTTCTGCACCGCGGGCACAAGCAGAGCGATCAGAATCGCGATAATCGCAATGACCACGAGTAATTCGATCAACGTAAACGCCGAGCGCACCCGAGAAGGGTGATGACCGTGTTGCATGTGCGATCCCCTTGCGTGCATAAAAAGAAAAAAGATACTACTTATTTTGCCGAAAACAACGAGAGATCGCAATCACAATTCGGCAATTCCAGAATAATTTGCGTGCCAAACAAAAGTGGTTCCGCGTCGCTCGATGGACGCTCAGGCACCAACGAAACGTGGAATGAACGATGAGGGACTCGGCCCCCCCGACATCCTGTGCGGCAGCGCCGCTGCGGACTCCGCCTGGCGTGAGATCCTCGAATACTTCGCGGGTGCCACCCAGATTGGCTTGGCCGCGGTGTAAATCCCGCGACAATATACACACCTACCTGAAAACAGTATCAATCTCCTTTCGGCTGGGCAGATCATGCTGACTCTTTGGGGCGAGAAACAACGTCAGAACGGTGGTCTGACGCGGCGTGGTTTTCTCAAGATCGGTGCGTTCGGCGCCGGCTTGACGCTCGCCGACATGTTGCGCCAACGTGCCAGCGCCGATGGTGGCGCAACACGGCGGCCCAAGTCGGTCATCATGATCTGCCTCTTCGGCGGACCGCCCCACACTGACACGTACGATCTCAAACCGAATGCGCCGGCCGAGTATCGCGGCGAATTTCAGCCCATTGCGACCAACGTTCCCGGTGTCAATGTCTGCGAACTCTTTCCGTTGCAGGCGAGGATGTGGGACAAGTTTGCCGTCGTGCGCAGCGTCGTTGCCGGACAATCCGACCATCGCGATCACGAAACGCACACCGGCTTCATTCAAGGTCTTGCGCGGCCCTGTTTCGGGTCGGTCATCTCCAAGATTCGCGGTGTCGGCGCCAACGGCATGCCTCCTTTCGTGAATCTGCGCTTCGAATCGAGCGCTCTGGAGCCAACTTATCTCGGCCTGGAACATCGAGCGTTCACGCCGCGCGGCGACGCCCTGGCCAACCTCAGTCCGCTGCCCACCGTCCCCGTCGAGCGATTGAACGAACGCCGGGCGATGCTTAACCAGTTCGATGGCATTCGCCGCGAGGTGGACGCGACTGGCACCCTCGACGGCATTGACGCATTCCGTGGTCGGGCTTACGACATGATCCTCTCCGGCGAAGTCCGCAGGGCGCTCGATCTGTCGCGCGAGGACTTGCGTGTTCGCGAACGCTATCGCGGCGTCGAAAAATTCTTGCTCGCCCGCCGGCTCGTCGAGGCAGGCGTCGGCGCGGTGACCATGGACATCGGCAACTGGGATACGCACTTCGATAATTTTCCCTATTGCCGCGAATGGCTCCCCAAGGTTGATCGCGGGCTGTCCGCCCTGATTCAAGATCTGCACGATCGCGGCCTCGATCAGGACGTGGTCACGGTAATGTGGGGCGAGTTCGGGCGTACGCCGCTCATCAACAATCGCGCCGGCCGCGATCACTGGCAGCCCGCGATGTCCGCCCTGATCGCGGGAGGCGGCTTGTGCATGGGTCAAATGATCGGCTCCACCACTTCGCGCGGCGACGAAGCGTGCGATCGACCCTATCGCGTGCCGCAAGTTTTGAGCACCGTTTACCGCGCCATCGGCATCGACCCCGCCCAGACCTTCCGCGACAACACCGGCCGGCCGATGTACCTCCTGGACGAGCGTGAGCCGATTGCCGAGTTGATCTGATCGTGTCGATCACAAATTTAGGTAGTGGTTTATCTCGGTGTTGATTCCTCGAAAGGAGTGGGTCCATGAAACAGAGAGCTTTGAGCATCCGCCAACCGCATGCAGAGGCCATCATGCGCGGCGTGAAGAAGATTGAGTATCGCTCTGGCCCGACGAAGAAGCAAGAACGCATCTTGATATACGCTAGCCCACAGCGCTACTCCTCTAAAGAAGAGACCGAACTGATGGCGTCTTACGGTATCACTGATGTTTCCTGCGATGACCTTCGCCGTGGCGTGATTATTGGCTCCGTGGAGCTTTTCGACTGTCAGCCCGTTGTTGGCGGTCCTCGTCCGTGGGGTTGGTACGTCCGAAATCCTGAACAATCAAAGAGATTGCGTCGACCCAAGAATAGGCCAAATGCTGTCTGGTTCATTCCGTTTGGAAGCGACTAGAATCCGCTCGTTCAACACACTGTTGAACCACTACCCAAACTTACACCGAGGCTCTACCATGCGTTTCATGACTGATGCGTCCCGCCAAGATGTCATCACTCTCGGCTTCGTGCTGGGAATGGCCGTCGTGTTGGGGGTTGTGCCGTGGACTCCCGTCTCAGCTCAGACGGGCAAGGCCGGCCCGTCGCAAAAGACCGAACGAGGCAGATTCGTGTCGTACAAGGACGGCACGCTTACGATCCAGGCAAATTCAGTCGCATTGCTCGGGAACAAGCTCCCGGAGAACGCCAAGACTCTGGTGTGGGACCACGACAAGGGTGGCTATAAGCCCGCCAGCACTGCCGAGGCCTTGAATCAGGCTAAGGCCGGCACCTGGTTTGTCATCCAGGTTGCGAAGGACAATTCCACCATTCGCATCGGATCGCGAAAAGGCGAGACCATTGGCACGTTCGTGTCGTTCAAGAACGACCGCCTGCTGATCCTCGGTAAGAATCTCGGTGAGAGTTACGTCCTCAAGTATGGGAACAACGTGCATTTCAACAAGTTCCGCGACGATGTGCCCATCTACGAAAGCGTTGACAGCGGCGACTATCAGCGGGCGGCAGGCGCCCTCCGAACGATCTTGGCCAACCTCAAGGAAGGAACGGTCGTTACCGTTCCCGGCGAGGGAGACGACAACATTACTCGCATCGACATCGGCGTGGCGAAGAAGTAATCGGTGTTCGAGCTAGAATGAATAGGGCGGGTCGCACAAAGGTACTACACCTGCGCCACCCGCCTCGAAAAAAGCCAGCCTCGCATCACAAGGCATCAATCGCTTCGCTCAGTTCGTCTCTGCCGTCACCCTCCAATCGGAGTTTCTGAACCAGCTTCTCGATGCGCCGACAACGTGCAGGGGCGTCCGTTGACAGCTGGATTTCGTAGAAGGTCGCGTCACCAGGGTTCGCAGGCATGACGTTGAATGTCCGCGTCCAGGGGAGCGCCGCCAAAGCAGGAACGGCATCGGCCGCATTCTTGTTGATGCCGAACACGATTTTGTCCGCGTCTGTGCCAACGCACACCAACTCGAAGACCGGGCGTGCGTCGCGGCCGACAAAACAGGTGCTTCCCTTGTTGCAACGGCACGTGACGCCGTTGCCAGGAAGGCAGATGAGACTCTGCAACTCGGCCTCAAGGGTGGAATACCAAACCAGGCGGCGTCGGTCTCGCGACCTCACGTTGCGATGTACCAGTGCGATTGCGGTCGGCATGTAGATCTCCAAAAAAGAACAAAATGGCGACACTAACAACATATTACAGCAAGATACATCAATTGTCAGCAGGTTGCAACAGATATTTTTGACTGAAACAAGAAAAAAACTGGATCACCACAATGAAACTCATTCTCACCGTCTGCACCTTGCTTATCACCGCCTCACTCGTTCTCGCCGCTGAAGGCGCCCACCATAAGCAACCCGGCAAAAGCAACCCTGTGGTTTTCGATGCGCGCACCGCCAACAGCTGATATGCAGCGTGGTCGCCAACCTCTCGCGCAACGTCGTCGTCGAGTCCGCCAATCCCACGGGCGTGCGCGGCCATACGATGTATCACCGTGACTCTTCGGGCGGCATCAGCTACGCCGAATTCCGACATCTGGGCAAGGAGGGCCTGCTCGGCAAATACGCTATCCACTTCCATCTCGTGCGCGGCACCATGCGCGGCAGCGGCGTCCTCGGCGCCAGCATTTGGGATTCGCACAACCGCTGGGTGACCATCCACGGCACCGACCATCTACTCATTCGCGATTGCGTCGGCTACCAGTCGCGCGGCCACGGATTCTTCCTCGAAGACGCCACCGAGCAATGGAACGTCTTCGACCGCAATCTCGCCGTTCAGGCCTTCGGCTCCATCCCCTTGCCCAAGCAGGTCCTGTCGTACGACCCCAACGACGGCGCCGGCTTCTGGTGGGCGAACGGACGCAACACGTTCACGCGCAATGTCTCGTCGGAGAACGACCGCTACGGCTACCACTTCCATCTCGCTAAGACGGGAGTCTTCAATCCCGGGCTCTTCCTGCGCGACCCCGATGGCAAGGGCGGCAAACGCGATGTGCGCACGGTCCAGTTCCTGTGCTTCGAAGACAACGAATCGCACGGCGACGGCCTCTTCAGCTTCCGCTTCAGCGACGAGGAGCACGGCTCCGTGTGCGGCGACCGCCAGCATCCCTTCATCGTGCGCAACCTGCGTGCCTGGGAATCGCACTACGCGCTCCGGCCCAACGTGACGTTCTTCCTGCTCGACGGCCTGCGTGTCAACAACGCCGCGTTTGGCATCTATCACCCGGACTACGATGCCCACGTGTATCGCGATATCGGGTTCGAGAACGTCACCGCCGAGCCGCTCAACGGCGGGCATGACGAAGAGAGCCTCGCGCATGGCGACTTCAAGTTTGATCGCCTGACTTTCAAGAATTGTTTGTTGGAACGTGATCCACTCATCCAGCTCAACCACCGCGCGTCGAAGCCGAGTCTTGCAGGGCATTTCCGCGGCGTCACTTTGGTCAACAGCAAATCGAATGGCAGTGCCGTCGTCGATTTCGGCGGCGGCCCGCGCACCAACAAGATCGACAATCCCGTCACTTATTTCTTCCACGACATACCCAAGACCGGCGTGATCACGCGCGTCGCAAACGTGAAGATCCTCGATTCCCTGAAGGATACCAGCTATCGAAGCATCGATGGATGGACGGGGCGCGACGCTCGGGTCGCAGAAGTCAAGGGCATCTCCTTCCCGGAACTCCTCGCGCCCGTGGATGATCTGCCCCCCGCGACCTTGATCACCAGCATCAAGATTGACGGGCCGAAACGAATCGTGCACGGCGTCGCGCATGACAACGGCGAGATCACGAAGGTCACCGTCAATGGCCAGGTTGCGAAGATCACCAGCCAGCAGGCGGGCATTGCAGACTGGATCATTACGATGGACGCCTCTGCCGATGGCCGGTACGTCGCAATCGCCGCCGATCGCGCCGGTAATGTCGAACTCATGCCGCACGATCACCGAGAGCGAATGAAGCGATAACACCGATCGGCAACCGATCCACTAAGCAGTAGTTTCCAGGATTCCGTTTTGCTCAAGTAAGTAAAAACACTGTCCCCCAGGAGAGCGACGGCGATGCGGTGCTCCCGGCGAGATTGGGCGGTTTTTGGTCGAAGGCTGCCGGTTTTCGCTTCCGACCTATGCGGTCGAGGCCGAA
>SIAQ01000033.1 GCA_009697105.1 Gemmataceae bacterium
TGCGATGGTTTCCCCGGCTGGATCACGCTCTGGCGTGGCTGGCAGAAGCTTCAGGCCATGGTCGACGGTTATCGCGCCGCCCAACGCAAAACGAAAAAAAAGTTGTGGTAAAACTTAAGGCTGGCGCTCAGGCTCTGACCGGACAAATTTATCCGCTCGAAATACAATCAATCAACCTTTGTCAGCCTCACTATGGCAAGCTGACGGAAATCTTGGAGTTCTTGAATATCTGTCCGTCCTTGGGTCGCATGCTGTTGATCGTTTTCACGGCGTCGTTCAACTTGGTGGCATCGGTCGGGGCGTAGGCCGACATGGTCTTGAATATGTCCTTGAATGCGTTGGCGAGCCTGTCGGCGTTGGCCTTCGCGGGTGTGTTTTTCGCACTTTCCGCCAGGTTGGCCAAGGCCGTTTGAAAACGCTTCGCTTCCGTCTTGTACCCGATGATCGGAAGTTTTTTTGGATCGCCCGTGATACTCGTAAGGTCTTGATTGTAGTCCTTTACCAAGTCCTCAAGCGTCCGGCCTACCAAATAAATCGCGACATCCGGGTTGTAATCGGGCATTTTCGGATACTTGAAACTACATACACCGTGGGCCGCTTCCAGCTTTTCTTGCAGACTTGGCGGTGGGTCGAGCTTGTCCGTGAGAATGCGTAACAGTGTCGGGGCGACGAGGCCTTCCATCTGAAATTCTCGCTTGGCCGCTTTGACGATGACTTTCTTTGTCAGCGATGCCACCGCCGGTGTGCCGGCCTGTGCGAGCGACGTGATCGCTTCTCGACGAACGAATCGAATAACCGCGAAATGCTCGGGCGGCACACCTTTGAGGTTCCTCGACTGCTCGATATAATTCGACAACGCCGCGACATTTTTCGCATCGAAGTCGAGACGTGCAACGAGGCTCTTCGAGTCGAAGTCGGCATCATCGTCGACAGGAGTAATCGGCATCGATTCACGCAGCGCTTTCAAGGCGTTCACCCGAACCGCGTCGTGGGTTTTCGGGTTTTGCACAAGCTCGATCAGGTAATCGTTCGATTTTTCCTGGCGAAGCCTGGCGATTGCAGGCAGCATCATCGAGCCGACAATAATGAGCCGCGATTCCGCACGGATATCGCGATCGAGTAGCTGCTTCATGCTGCTCACGAAATGCGGTGCCAGCTGGTTGGCGAATTTCTTGGCGCCATCGTTCTTGGCGCGAGCCACGTCATCGGCGAAACCCTCAAACTCTCTTTGGAGCTTGGCCGGATCATAGCTGATCCCGGCGTGCGCAAGACGAAAGACGTAATATTGCGCCGCCGCCTCCGCCACCTTGTCGTCGCCCTTGCCCGTTGGGACCACTTCGCCTCGCATGATTTCGGTTCGGCGTTTGTAGGTGTCGTTGAAGGCCCGCTCCAGATCTTTAGCAGTGGGAAAGTTGAACGGTTCCTGCGCCTGCACCAGGCAGACGGCCGCGAACCCGGCTAGCAACAACGTGACGAAATGTTTGCTGGACACGAAGCGCATGAAGAACCTCCCGAGGAACGAATACCAGAAAATGACAAAGGGCCGGCGACATCCCTTCATTCCAAATTATCCACAGTTCCGCGAAACTGTCAAGCATATCTGCTCCCGCGTCGATAACATGATCCTTGGATTTCCCGCTTGCGGCTTAGCGCTCTCAACGAATCATCCGAGCGCCAAGCCGCAAGCGAAATTTTGCATATACAGAATCGACGATAGGAGATTCACCATGTTCGACCTTGGCAAAATCCAGGCCGTGTTGCGGGAAGACAAACTCGATGGCTGGCTACTGTACGATTTTCGCGGTCTTAATGTCTTGGCTCGCCGTATCCTCGACATGCCCAGCGAAAAAATGCTGTCACGCCGCTGGTACTACTTCATCCCCGCGACAGGCGAACCGCGACGGCTCGTGCACCGTATCGAGTCGGCGGCGCTCGACCATGTGCCGGGGTCGAAGGACATCTACCTTCGCTGGCAAGATTTAGAAAAATCGGTCGGCACGTTGGTGCAAGGCGTCACGCGAGTGGCGATGGAGTACGTGCCACGCAACGCCAATCCTTACGTCTCGCGCGTCGATGCCGGTACGGTCGAGCTCGTGCGATCCTTTGGCGTGGACATCGTTCCCTCGGGCGATCTGATTCAGCGTTTTGAAGCCTGCTGGGACGACGACCAATGGGCCATGCACCTCGAAGCAGCCAAACACACACGCTCGGCATATGACGTGGCCTTCGAGTTCATCGCCGACATGGTCCGCGACGGCATCCCGATCCGGGAGACCACAGTGCAGCAAGTCATCCTCGATCATTTTGAACGCAATGGCGTCGCGGCGGATCACGCGCCGATCGTCGCCGTTGGCCCCAACAGCGGCGATCCCCATTATGAGCCGAAAGCGGGGGAAGATGCACCGATCCGCGAAGGCGACTTTGTGCTGATCGATCTATGGGCGAAATGCAAAAAGCCGCGGGCGGTGTATAGCGATCTGACGCGGACGGCGTTTGTGGGCAAGGAGGTGCCGCCGCGCTATCAGGAAATTTTCGCGATCGTCGCCGCTGCTCGTGACGCCGCCATCGCCAAGGTGCGTTCGGCCTTCGCCACGAAAACGCCGTTACTCGGCTGGGAGGTCGATCACGCTTGTCGCCAGGTTATCGAGAAGGCCGGCTATGGCGAGTATTTCTGTCATCGCACCGGACATTCGATAGGTCAGGAAGTCCACGGCAACGGCGCGAACATGGACAGCCTGGAGACCCGCGAAGATCGCCGAGTCATGCTGCGTACGTGTTTTTCGGTCGAGCCGGGCATTTACCTGCCGGAGTTCGGCATCCGCAGCGAAGTCGACGTGTTCGTCGATAGCGATGGCAAGGTGCACGTCACCGGCGGCGACCCGCAAACCTTCGTGCCGGCGCTGCTGGCGGGGAAGTGAGATAAGAGTTGTCAGTTGTCAGTTGTCAGTAACGTTAATAAGCCGGAACGCTTTGGCTACGCCAGCTTTGGCCCGAACTGTTGATCAGTTAGTATTTGTTGGCTGCCTGACAACTGACAACTGACAACTAAACCAGAGAAATCCATGCCAACCGCATCCTACCTCGCCATCGACGCCAACGCCATGCCCTGGGAAGAACGCTTCAACGAGCATATCGGGCGAGCGCTTTTCCGCAAGGAACTCTTCAGCGATCCCGAAACGGGCATGATGGTTCGGCTCGTGCGCTACCCGGCCGGCGTCATCAATCCGGACCACACGCATCCGTGCGGACATGGAATGTACGTGCTCGAAGGCACGCTCGTCACGCATCTCGGCCGCTACGGGCCGGGCAGTTTCGTCTGGTTTCCTGAAGGCGAAACGATGCAGCACGGTGCGAGTGCCGACGGCGATGTCGTCGTCGTGTTCATTACCAACAAGCCGTTTCGCATTGATTATGTCAAGCCATGACGACCGCTAGCCGTACCCATTCGCCGACTGTGATCCTGATCGGCGCCAGCGTGCGTGCGGCGGCGGACTCGGCGGCGCGCGCAGGCTGGACGACGTGGTGTGCCGACCTGTTCGCGGATCGAGACCTGCGTCTTCACACCGATGCACGGGCAATTGCGAGCGAGCAGTATCCGCATGCCTTCCTCGACCTACTCAAACACGCACCGGCAGCGCCGGTGATCTATACGGGTGCGTTGGAAAATCACCCGGCTCTGATCGCGAAGATCGATAGGCCGATCTGGGGCAACCCGCCCGACGTGCTGTGCGAAGTGCGTGACCCATCGCTCTGGACGGCTGCTCTCGCCGATGCCAGGCAGCCTCACCCTCGCGTTGCACGTGAACCCCAGACTACGGGACGCTGGCTCCTCAAGCCGATTCGCAGCGCGGCAGGGATAGGTATCGTTCCGTATCAGCGTCAAGTGTTCAATCCTCGCACGCATTTCTTGCAACAACAGATCGAAGGCACACCCGTCTCGGCTCTCTGCCTCGGCCAGGGCGATACGGCGATCCTCCTCGGCGTCACCGCGCAACTTATCGGCACGCCCTGGCTGAACGCCAGCGGATTCCACTATGCGGGCAGCTATGGGCCGCTCTCGTTTGCGCAAAAGGAACTCGAACGCTGGGCGACTTTGGTCAGTGTCCTTGGCAAGCGATTCCGTCTTCGCGGCCTGTTCGGCATCGACGCGATCATGCAAAATGGTACGCCTTGGCCGATCGAGATTAATCCACGCTACACGGCTTCGGTCGAAATCGTCGAACGTGCCACCGGAATCGCGTTGCTCGATTGGCATCGCCATGTCATTGAAGGCGACTCAACACGCACATTGGACACGCCGTGGCCGAAGACGTGTCACGGTAAAGCGGTGATGTACGCCAAAGAAACGTTCGACTTTCCGCACGATGGTCCGTGGATGAATTCGCTCGCACGTCGAACGGATCTCGACAGCATCGCCTTCGCCGACATCCCCGACGCCGGCACAACAATCCTCGCGGGCCAACCCGTGCTGACGTTCTTCGCATCCGCGCTGAACACGTCCCAATGCGCCTCGCGGCTTGAAGAAATCGCCGCCACACTCGCCCGAACCTTGTGGGGATGATAAAACGAGTGGGGAGTGACATAAGACCAATGACCAAGCAATTTGTAGGGTGTGTCAAGCGCCAGCGCCGACGCACCAGACCCCGCAAGGAATGGTGCGTCGGCGCTGGCGCTTGACACACCCTACAATCGCGGAATCGCTCAAGTTATTTATGCGCGGATCCTAACCACCGACCAAGGATTATTGAAGTGAGCACAACGCCGACATTGAACGAACGAGCCATGCGGCTCGCCGATTTCGCATCCAATAGCGCCGCGGCTTTGAGGCTGCAGGTACACTCGACCGCATCCGGGGCACGCATCATCGATTGCGGCGTCAAGTCGGCAGGCGGGCTTCAAGCCGGTTTGACGCTGGCACGCATCTGCCTCGCTGGCCAGGCGGAGGTCGGAATCGTGACTGGCGATGTCGCTGGTATCGGCTGCCCGCATGTAACGGTGAGCAGTGATAATCCGGTGCTCGCGTGCATGGCCTCGCAGTATGCCGGCTGGGCGGTCTCGGTCGGCAAGTTCTTCGCCATGGGCTCAGGGCCAATGCGAGCGGCACGCGGGACGGAAGAAGTCTTCGCGCATATCCCAGGCAAAGAACAATCGCCAGTCGCCGTCGGCACACTCGAATCGCGCAAGCTTCCCGACGATGCGGTGATCGAATATCTCGCCAGCGAATTGAAGCTTCCCGCGAACAAGCTCACGCTGCTCGTCGCTCCTGCCGCGAGTCAGGCGGGCAACCTACAAGTCGTAGCTCGTTCGCTCGAAACCGCGTTGCACAAATTGCACGAGTTGAAATTCGATCTCAATCAAGTCGTCTCCGGCTTCGGCTCCGCACCGCTGCCGCCCGTTGCGAAGGACGAACTCGTCGCCATTGGCCGCACCAATGATGCGATTCTCTACGGCGGTCGGGTCACGATCTGGGTACAAGCGTCTGACGAGCAACTCGCCGAAATTGGGCCCAAGGTTCCCGCGTGTGCGTCAGCCGACTATGGCGAGCCGTTCGCATCGATCTTCGCACGCTACAATCACGACTTCTACAAAATCGACCCGATGCTCTTCAGCCCCGCGGAGATCGTCTTCTGCAACCTGACGACCGGCCGCGCGTTCGCCTTTGGTCGCACGCGGTCGGAGGTGTTGCAGCAATCGTTTTTCGAGTGATCGCCGGCGTTTCGCAATTCCCGTTTAGCCGCTCGCCTTTGGCGAGCGCGAACGCAGCGTATTTGCGATCGCCCGAAAAACGTCATGCCCTCGCTCGCCAAAGGCGAGCGGCTAAACGACTCAAACGTTTACGACGAGACCACGTCATGCAACCGCTTCAGGATTGGCTAGGCAAATTCTTGCTCCAGATGCTCAACGATTCCGTCAATCTCGTCGCGGGGTTGATCGGAGTCGCCGTCGTCCTCGCCGGGGCCACCTACGTCGTTGCCAAGCCGAAGTTGTTCCTGCTCGGCATCAAAAATCTTCGCCGTCACCTCGTGCGCACCGCTCTCACCGCGATGGCGATTGCCGTGCTCGCATTCATGATTACGACAATCTGGACCGTCATCTACTTCATCGAACTCGCCACCAGGGAACGCGCGAAGGACCTCAAAATCATCATCACCGAACGCTGGCAGATTCCCAGCCAAATCCCATCGGCCTACGGCAAATATCTCGATCCTTCGTCCACCAGCTTCCTTCCCGACCTGCAAGAGAATGGCAAACCCAAATTCTACGGCCCGAAAGATTTCATGTCGTGGTCCTTCTTCGGCGGCACGCTCGACCCGAACAAACGCTCGCCCGAGAATCTCATCTTCTTCTTCGCGATGAACCCCGACCACATCATCCCCATGATGGACGACCTCGGCGATCTTGACCCGAAACTTATCGACGCCCTCAAGAACAACCTGCGCGGCTGCCTGATGGGCTCGGAAAAAATGACGGCCGTTAACAAACGAGTCGGCGAACGCTTCAAGGTTTCCAGCATCAACTACAAGGGCATCGACAACGTCGAATTCGAGATCGTCGGCGCCTTACCCGATGGGCGCTACAATCAGAGTGCCATCATGAACAACGACTATTTCCATAGACTGTTCGATGATTACAAAAACAAAAAACAAGAAGCCCATCCGCTGGCGAAGAAAAACCTCAACCTCGTCTGGATTCGCGTCGCCGACCGGGAACAGTTCGACCGCGTCGGCAACCTGCTCGAGAATTCGCCGTATCTCAAAGACCCGTCCGTAAAGGTCGAGACCGCGTCGTCGGGCATCAGTTCATTTCTCGACGCATACAAAGATTTGCTGCTCGCGATGAAGTACCTGCTCGTGCCTGGCATGATGGTCGTCATGTCGCTGGTGATGGCCAACGCGATCAGCATCACCGTACGCGAACGCCGCATGGAGATGGCGGTGATGAAGGTGCTCGGCTACAGCCCGAATCAGGTTTTGCTGCTCATCCTCGGCGAAGCGATGCTGATTGGCGCCATCGCCGGTTTCGCCGCCGCGCTGACGACGTATTTGTTCTTCAATCTGAAGTGGGGAGGCATCCCGTTCCGCATCGCGTTCTTCCCGGTCTTCCGCATCCCCGAGGCGTCGCTTTTCTGGGGCCTGGCGATCGGCTCCATCGCATCGTTCGCTGGCAGCATCGTCCCGGCATGGACGGCCCGCGAGGTGAAAGTGTCGGAAGTGTTCTCGAAGGTGGCGTGAATTCTCATTGAACGGCAAACGAGCCATGGCTACATTCGGGGCTTGCGGCGTAGCGATCGCGTGGCGTTTTGTGAGCGCTAAGCCGCAAGCGGCGACGCAGGGAAGTTGTTTTTCACATCAGGCATTTCCCCACACCAGAAATCCCGTCATCGCGCTGAAGAAGCGACCTTCTCGCTGTAAGGCATCCATGTGGTCGAGCCAGGCGGCGGCTTCGTTCGGCGTAATCGTACCGTTCTTTTCCGCCAAATCGACGGTTGCTTGGCCCACAAGCAGTAGCGCGATCTCCGGCGTCAGGCTCAGCGTGTGCGGGACGGCGGCGACTTCCTTCAGACCGGCTTCGTGAAACAAGCGCGGGATGCGACGGCCTAGCCAACCGTTGCGCACGCTGTCGCTCCACGCATTGATGATCTTGCGGCCCAGCACGCGGTCGGCGGCGTCGATCATGAGGGCACCGAAATCGACTTCGAACACGACGACCCTGCCGCCGGGCTTCGTCACACGCTTCATTTCGGCAATGGCCAGTGCGGGATCGGGCACATGCATCAGGCTACGGTCGGCGCGCGTCGCATCGAAGCTGCCGTCGGTATAAGGCAGCGCCAGAGTGTCGGCGATTTTAAACGCGGTCGGCAGCTTTGTGCCAACGGAACGTTTGTCGGCCTCGGCGATCATCGCTCGGCTATTGTCCACGCCGACGGCCTGGCCACCTGGCGCGACGAGTTTCGCCATGATGCGCACGTCATCGCCCGTGCCACACCCGACGTCGAGTACGCGCGAGCCGGGCTTGAGTTCGAGCAACTCGTTCATGCGGTTCTTGTACGCTTGAAAGGTCGCTTCCGCACAGGCGGCATCGAGAAAACGGATGAAGTAGTCGGCGTTGGCCGTGTTATCGATGCGGCCAAACTGTGCGAGGTGGGACATTTTGAAAATCCAATCGCGGGAGATTCTGTATTCCGCTTGCGGCTTAGCGCTCACTTGGGTTGAAGTGCGCGTTAAGCCGCAAGCGGCGAAATCGAAAGTCCCATTTTACAATCCCGCGTGATTGGCGTCTGCGTACAATATCATCCATTCCGAAACCGTATCACTCTTATCACGAGGTGTCACATGAATGCTTTTCGCCGGTTCGCCTGTTTTACGATTCTCGCCTTCGCGCTGATCGGCGCGAGCCAAGGCCAGGAAAAAGCGGCCTGGGTCAATCTGCTCGAAGGCAAGGACCTGGCCAAGAACTGGACCACCAAAGGCAACTGGATTCTCGGCGATGACGGCGTCGTCGCCCTCGTGCCGCGCAACGGCGAATCGGGCTGGCAGCGCTATGACGCCTATCTCTGGGCCAAGGAGCAGTACAAGGAATTCGAGTGCGAATTCGAATACAAGGTCGCCAAGAACGGCAACAGCGGGTTCTACTTCCACGTCAGCGATGTCAAAAGCCCCGTCGCCAAGGGCATCGAAGTCCAACTCTACGATTCCGCGTCGAGACCGAAGGGCGCCAAGCTGAACGATCACGATTCCGGCGGCATCATCCCCGGCATCCCGCCGACCAAGAACACAGCCAAACCCGCCGGCGAATGGAATAAGATGCTCGTCACTGTAAAGGGCAACAAGGTCGTCGTGTCGCTGAACGGCGAAGTCGTCAACGATGTGCCGCTCGATGCCAAAACGCTCAAAGGCCGACCGACCACCGGCACCATCGGCTTCCAGGATCACGGCCTGCCGTTGTGGCTGCGCAACATCAAGGTGCGCGGGTTGTAAAGAGGGCTGTGTTTAGCCGCTCGCCTTTGGCGAGCGCGAACAGGTGCTACACATTCTGCAGGTCACGCTCGCCGAAGGCGAGCGGCTAAACGAGGAGTATCAAAATGAATCGTCCCCGCATCAGTGTCTTCCCCAAATGCTACTTCGACGAACTGTACTCCGGAAAAATGGATTATCTCGATTGGCTCCGCACCGCTGCAACGCTCGGCGGCGAAGGCGTCGAGCACTACGACGGCTTCTTCAAAGCGGGCGTCGAACCCGTCAATCGCGTGCTGCGCGAGACCGGACAGATATCGTCGATGCTCTGCTTCTCGCCCGACTTCACGCATCCCGATGCCGCCGAGCGCGCTCGCCAAGTGAAACGGCAGCACGCGGCGATCGACCTGTGCGTCGCGCTCGGCATCCGCAATTGCCGAACGCTCAGCGGGCAACGCTTCCCTGGCATGACGCGCAAGGAAGGCATAGAGCGCACGGTCGAAGGCGTTCGCCGATCGCTCGAATATGCCGAATCGCACGATGTCGTTCTTTGCATGGAGAACCATTACAAAGACGGCAATTGGCAGTACCCCGAATTCGCGCAACCGGAGGACATCTTCCTGGAGATCATTGGCCGAATCAATTCGCCCTATTTCGGCGTGCAGTATGACCCGTCGAATGCGGTCGTGGGCGGGTTCGATCCCGTTGCGTTTTTGGAGAAGATCAAGACGCGCGTGGTGACGATACACGCTTCGGATCGCTACCTCGTCGACGGCGCGACGATCGACGAGCTTCGCCAATCCGATGGCACGATCGGCTACTCCGACAAGCTCCGCCACGGCGAGACGGGTAAGGGCCTGAACGACTACGACGCGATCTTTCGCATTCTGCGCAGCGTCAATTACAGCGGCTGGATCTCGGTCGAAGATGGCATGAACGGCTTGGATGAGCTACGGGGTTCCGTGGAGTTTCTCAAACAAAAGCGCGGCGAGTATTATTCCTGAGGAGCACCGTAACTTCCCGATTTCGTTTTTCCGCTTACGGCTTAGCGCTCATATGGCACCCTGCGAGTGCTAAGCCGCGAGCGGCAAATCAGGAAGTTATTGTTTCGGTTTTCCCAAGCGGGGAGAAGGCATCCTGAAGGACGCGTCGCCATTCATTTCGCGTAGAGTTCGTAGTTATTGAAGAGCAGGTTCTTCTCGCCCTTCTTGTTTTTTGCCGGCACAGGTTTCTGAAAGGCATCGCGCCAAATGTAGAGCGTATCCGCATCACGGCGGAGCCACTCGTTGGCACGCTCGCCGACCACGTTGTCAAAATATTTGACGATGGACTCATCCAGCCCAGTTTTCAGTAGCTTTACGCCGACTAGGTTTGTCTCCAATTCGGAGACGCCGATCAATTCGTGCTTCTTGCTTTTCTTGAGTTTGACGCTCTTTTCAACGGTCTTGGCGAAGTCGCGCATTTTGGTGTCTTCCTTACCGCAGAAGAACACGGCTGCGGTGGCGTGCTCCAAGCACGCCTTTTTTAGGATGTTGGAAACGCCGAAGGTACGGCTTCCGATCGTCGGCTGAAGCGTCAGGAAGGCCGCGCCGATGATATCATGCCCTTCGGAACGTTTTTCTACAGTCGGTAGTTTGCCGAACATGGACGGCGGCGTCAGCCTGTAGCGGTTCCATTCCGCGTTCATCCAGATGGCGCCGAGCGTGGCGCCGCTTTCGGCGCCGAGGACCAGGATATTCGAGGTGCTGCATGCGCCGTCATCGTTTTTGCGATCGAGATATGCTCGAATCGCGGCGATATCGTTGACCAGGACCGGCATGTAAGCGATCGATTTGATGTAGTCCTTGACTTCAATGGCGGCGGAATCCTTGGTTTTGACGTTGTTTCTGTTCACGGGGTGAATCCGAAAATCGTCAGGAACGTCGATGGTCGTGCTCTCGCCGTGCCCGCGGAAGTCAAAGGTGACGACGGAGTAGCCTTTTTTTTGCAAGGTCTCGGCAAGCTTCTTCCAATCCTGCACACGCGAGCTTTTGCCTTCGCCGATCGGATGGAGCATGATGACAACGGGGGCATTCTTCTTGGCGCTTTGAAAAAAGTTACCTCGCAGCTTGACGCCGTCGATAGTAGTGATGTTGATCGGTTCCGTATTTGCCACTTGGCCTTGGGCCGAGAGGTCGGGCACAATCCCGATTACGAGCAACGAAAACGCCAACAATACAAAGCATAGCGGCCTGGAAACGCAGGACATGATGTATCTCCCTCTGCTTGCACCAACGCCAACCCTACTCTTGGATGATAAAGGGAAACGGCTACGAGGTCAAGAATACGATTTCGTAATGATTGGAAGTTGCCAGGCGAAGCAGAGGCGTCACGCGGAATGATGAAAAAAACCGCCCTTTCCGCGCGGCCTGGGGCCGATCACGGCGGAGAGTGCGGTAGGACCCGAAAGTTCCCAGCTTGCGGGTCACGGTCGGCAAGGCGCGGTTCTCCGAGCGAATCATCTTGCTTCCGGAATCCGGAAGGCGACTGCTCCCACGCCGTGCCAACCTTGCCAAGGCCAAGTCCTTGCGAAAAAACCGCGCCTTATACAGGCTCTGTCGAGGGAACGCCTCCAGCGCCCCAGTCCCGCGACTTTGGTTTCGTCTGACACCGAACCGCGGCAACAATCGCCCAATCCTAGGGCAGATTCGCTACCGCCCGAAGTTCCACGGAACCTCGATCTTGGTATCCGTAATTATGGTGGGCGGAGCGAAACCCGCCACTGTTCAAACCGCTACAGCGAAAATCCACCTAAGCGTGCCGATAAAACAGGAATTGCGGCATCTTCATGGGGGATGCGGCTTTCCGAAAATTGGGCTACGTGAGGAATCAGTGATTTCCCCGATCTGCTTTTCGGTTATCTTTTTTTGGATTATTGAAATTGAGGACGGGTCATCGAACAGCTGAAGATCGACCTGCTCGTAATTCACAAATAGCCCGCCCTTTATGGCGGGGCCTCTTGTAAATCGCGTTATTAATGCTGGGTAATGTACAGACCGGTCACTTCGGTTGCTGTTGTTCTTGCAGTTTCGCGGCCTGGTCGTTTTGGTGTGCTGCTTCGGAAAGGGGACCGATGATACCGAGCAGGTGGCTGAGTTGCCCGACGCGCATTCCATAGCGGTCGATGAATTCCTGAAGGGCGAATTCGCTGTCCAGCGTGTCGTCGCCGTTCTGCGCAAGATCGTCCACCATGGAGGCCAATAAGCGGACGTACACTTTCTCGATGATTGGATAAGCGGATTTGCAGTTGGCTGCGAAATCGGGTTGTTCCTCGTCAAAACGCCCGAGAATGTTCCGCCAACGGGAAACCGAATCGGCCGCCTTAGCCTGGGCGAATTTCAGTTGCTCGCGTTGCACGGCCAACATTTGCGAGAAACCATCACGCTGCAGTTCCAACATTTGGTAGAGAACCTGAGTGACGGCATCGCTGCCGGTCGGTGGTTGCGTCGGTGAAGCCGGCCTGACGTTTGAACCAATATCGAATTGAAACTGCATGGTAGCCCTTTCGCGACAACGACAGTGGCCCGCAACGCCCGTTCCACTACCGCTGCTTTTTGTTATACGCGAAGTTCGCCGAAATCAGTAGTTGCGAGGGATCGAGTTGCAAGTTCTCTTATTTAACGCGTTGCAAACGCAACGAAGTGACTGAATTGTCAGAGCCGGTAGCGTAAACGACGGTTGAAAGCCACCGTCGTTAACACTTCCGGCACTCGCGGGATGATCCGATCGCAACGCCGCAAGCGAAAATCAGGCCCCTACTGATTCCACAGCAACAACGCCGCGAGACCCACTGTCAGCGTGATTCCCAAGAGCACGCCGACGCTGCCGATGACCAGCGAACGGACCCAACGACGGCGTTGTTGTCCCTGTTCATCGACCCAATCGAGGAGCGATTGTTCATTCGTAACCTGCGTCGGCGCCTGGGCTTTTGGCTCGGTGTCGAATGCCTGATCGACGAGTGCTGGGTAATCATCCGTTCCCGCGTCGTTGGTCGTTCGCGGCGCTACAATCGGCCAATCCATAACACTCGGGGCTGCGTGCGGCGCGAGCGCCTCCATTAACTCGTCAGGCGTTTGGTACCGATGGGCGGGATTCTTCGCCATCAGCCTGCGCACAATCTTGACGATGCTGCGATGAAGATCCGAACGTAATTCGTCAATCGGCATCGGCTCTGAGTTGTTGTGATGCCTGACCTTGTCGATGGTCGATCCACCCGGGAACGGCACTCGGCCCGTCAACAGAAAATAGAACGTGCAGCCGAGACTATAGAGGTCAGCACGAATGTCGAGATCGTGCAAGCTGCGTGATTGTTCCGGCGAGAGGAAGTCGGGCGTGCCCATCACGGTATTTTGCTTGGTGAGGATCGTGTCTTCTGTCGCGCCATCGGCGATATTGAGCCGAGCAAGGCCAAAATCGAGTATCTTTACCTGAACTGTCACTGAATTATTTTCTTGTTGCAGAAGGAGATTGGCCGGCTTGATGTCGCGATGGACCATGCCCTTTTCAAAAGCGTGTTGCAGTCCGTTGGCGACCTGAAACACGATCTCGCAGGCAAGACCTGGATGAAGCGGACCGTGTTTCTTCACGTGTTGGTCAAGATTGGGGCCGTTGACATATTCCATCGCAAGATAATGTCGGCCGCTGACTTCGTTGGCGTCGAAGGCCATGACGATGTTTGGATGGGCCAGCTGGGCGGTCGCCTGGGCCTCGCGTAGAAATAATTCTTTGGCGCGTTCCGAATTAACAACATGGGCCGACAGCACTTTAAGCGCAACAACGCGATTCATTGTCTGATGGACGGCCTTGTAGACTCGCCCCATGCCGCCTTGGCCGAGCAGCTCCATGATGCGGTACGGTCCAATAAAGAATCCACTGCTCTTGCCCTGAAGCAACATCTTGGCATGAAATTTGGTTAGCAAATTCCAGGACACCAGAGCCTTGGCGATCTCGCGCGGTTCTTCCACGTCGCTGAGTTTGTCAATCACCACGCGAAACTGCTGGCTGGTGAGCAACTTGCTCATTCGCAAGTTGTGCAAAAATACGTCGCGATCGACAATAATCGGATCGGCCATGGGAACACATCTCTCATCCTCGCCATGTTGGGCCATTCGATGCGCCAACGCCAATCCATCATTGTATACACGTCAGACGCTCAAAAGAAAAAAACGTTCATTAAACTTCTGTGAAGCAGGCATGACAGTCCCTAATTTCCGCTTGCGGCTTAGCGCTCGGGACATCCCAAGCGACCTCTCTTGAGCGAGGTTATTGGGCGAACACGCATGCAGATGGCAAATCATCGTAGCCTGCGCGTCCCGATAACGACCGCCGGCCAAGAAAAAAAAAAGTCATTTTTCCTGTCGCATTGACGCGCAAAAGTCGGTAAACTGAAAATAAGAAAATCCTGCCGAGTGATTGTCCTACCTGCGACACGAGCGCATTTTGCCCGTTGAACGCTGATTTTTCCAGGACAATTCGGGTCCGCCATTGTGGGATTGTCCATTAACGAGAAACCCAAAGAAGCACGAAATTGCTCCAACCGAGGAGGTTTGAATCCAATGACGTTGCGATCCCTTTCCATCCGATCGTGTTTGTTGACGGCGCTGCTCGCCAGCTGGACTGGCGCTGCCTTCGCTGATCTGCCGACCGACCCCGTGGCCCGCGCGAAGGTCGTTGGCACACCGAAGTCACTGACCGTAAGCCCGGCAACGCTGGTGCTCACGGGAGCCCGGGCCACAGCGCAGCCCGTCGTCACCGGCATTTACGCCGACGGCACGGTGCGCGACCTGACGCACTTCGCCGACATCAAGGCCGATGGCGATATCGTCGCTGTCGATGCCGACCGCTTCGTCACCGCACGTAAGAACGGCGCCTCGACGCTGGCCATCACCGCCGGCGGACAAAACGTGAAAGTGCCTGTCGAAGTCAAGGGAATGGACCAGCAGATCCCCGTCAGCTTCCGCAACGACGTGATCGCCGCCCTCAACGTCGGCGGCTGCAACAGCGGTGCCTGCCACGGTACGCCAACGGGCAAGAACGGGTTCAAGCTCAGCCTTCGTGGCTATGAGCCAAGCTCCGACTTCCTCCAGCTGACTCGTGACATTCTCGGCCGCCGTGTCGATCGCTTGAATCCGCACGCCAGCCTGGTCATGCTCAAGAGTCTGGGCCAGGTTGCCCATGAAGGCGGCGCACGCTTCCCGACCACGAGCATTCCCGCGAAGACGATCGCCGCCTGGATGAGTGAGGGCCTTGCCGACGACGCTCCGGGTCTTCCTGCCGTCAAGAAGGTCGATGTCCTTCCCGGTAGCCGAGTCCTCAATGAACCGAGCAAGTATCAACAACTCTCCGTGCTCGCCACGTTCACCGATGGTTCGATGCGTGATGTCACACGCCTCACCGTGTTTTCATCGAGCGATCCCGCGATTGCCAACGTCAACGCGAATGGCCTAGTCGAATTCGCTCAGTCGGGCGAAGTCGCGATCCTGTGCCGATACCTCGAAGAACTCGTGCCGGTCCGCCTGACGTACCTCGAACCGAAGCTCGGGTTCAAATGGACGAATCCCACCGAGAACAACTATGTTGACAAGCACGTGTTCTCGAAGCTGAAGATGCTCAACATTCTGCCGTCTGATCTGTGCACCGATCAAGAGTTCATTCGTCGCGCCTACCTCGATCTGTGCGGCGTTCTGCCGACGCCGGTCGAAGTGGCGCGATTCATGGGCAGCAAGGAAGCCGACAAGCGAGCGAAGCTGGTTGACGAATTGCTCGAACGGCCCGAATACGCCGACTTCTTCACGCTGAAATGGTCGGATGTGTTCCGCTCGACGCGCAAGACGATCCAGGTCAAGGGCACGCACGTATTCCAGAAATGGATGCGCAATCACGTCACCCAGAACACCGGTTTCGACAAGGTCGTATACGAAGTCATCACCTCCGGTGGTAGCACGTTCTCGAGCCCGGCGGCGAACTACTACCGCATCTCTCGCGATCCGACGACTCTCGCTGAGACGACCGCCCAGCTGTTCTTCGGCATTCGCATGCAATGTGCGAAATGCCACAACCATCCATTCGAACGCTGGACGCAAGATGACTATTACAGCATGGCCGCGTTCTTCAGCCGAGTGAAATATCGCTCCGACCCCCTCGACGGCGGCGATCCGAAGAAGAAAGACGGCGCCGAATATGTTTACGTCGAACGCGTCGGCGAAGTAATTCAGCCGCGAACGAGCAAGGTCGCCCCGCCGAAGTTCATGGGTGGCGCGATCCCGGAAATCGCACCAGGCCGTGATCGCCGCGAATCGCTCGGCAAATGGATGTCGTCGCCGACGAATCCGTTCGTGCCGAAATCGATCGTCAATCGCGTCTGGTTCCATGTGATGGGCCGCGGCATTGTCGATCCGGTCGATGATTTCCGCGATTCCAACCCGTCGGCGAATGATGCACTGCTCGACGACCTGGCGAAAGATTTCGTCGCCAAGGGGTGGGATATCAAGCACCTGATTCGCACGATCATGGTGTCGCGCACTTATCAATTGAGCGCGATGACGAACGACTTTAACAAAGACGACAACAAGTATTTCTCGCACGCCGTCACGAAACTGCTGACCGCCGAGCAACTGTTCGACGCGCTCTGCCAGGTGACGGAAGTGCCCGAAAAGTTCGCCGGCATGCCGATGGGCACGCGAGCCGTTCAGCTGCCCGATGGTGAAGTGAACCACCCGTTCCTGAAGACGTTCGGCCAACCCGCCCGTGAGTTGGCCTGCGAATGCGAACGCGAAAGCGACTCGAACCTCGCGCAAGCGTTGCAGCTCATCAACGGCCCCGCCGTCAACGACCGTCTGCGCAATGTGAACAACCGCATTGGCAAACTTGTCGCCGCCAAGAAGACCGACAAGGAAATCCTGGGCGACCTCTTCCTGACGACGCTATCGCGCACACCGACCGAAACCGAAGAAAGCGCGATGCTCGGCCACGTCTCCAGCGCAATGGACCGCCGTCGTGCCTGGGAAGATGTGCACTGGGCGTTGATCAACTCGAAGGAGTTTTTGTTTAGGCATTAACATTTGGATGTTGAATAGCGACGCCCACCGCCGAAATGCGGTGGGCGTTTGCGATTTAGGGCGGTTCATTTCTCACGCAATTCGCCAGAATCGATGCCTCGACATTAGAAAAAATCCTTGTCTCTGTTTAGCTTTGGCGAGCCTAGCCGCATTAACGGCAGGTTGAACGTACTATTGCTCGCGTCAACCTGCCGCTTACGCGGTTAGGCTCGCCAAAGTTTCATTATTGACCGCATGAAAAGCAACAGTGAGCCATGACCACCCCACACATCCTCATGTGTCCGCCGGACCATTACGGCATCGAATATGAGATCAATCCGTGGATGTCACGAACTCGCGGCGCCTCACCCGATCATGCCCGTCAGCAATGGCGTAACCTGCACGATACGCTCGTCCAACTTGGCGTGCAGATCGAACTGATGACGCCGCAACCGGGGCTGCCCGATCTCGTCTTCACGGCCAACGCCGGGCTGGTGTTTGGCAATCGCTTCTTCAGTTCGCAGTTCACCCATCCCGAACGCCAATGCGAAACGCCCCACTTCGATGCCTGGTTCGCCGCCCACGGTTTCACAGTCGAATATCTTCCCGAAGGCGTTTACTTCGAAGGCGCCGGCGACGCCCTTTTCTGCGGGCCAACGCTCTATGCCGGCTATCGAATCCGCAGCCATGCCGCGGGCCACATCCACCTCGGCAATGTGCTGCAGCGCATGGTGCTGCCGTTGGAGCTCGTCGATAAACGGTTCTACCATCTCGATACCTGCTTCTGTCCATTAGCGCCAGGCCAGGCGATCTACTTTCCCGGCGCGTTCGACAACTATGGCCGCACGGTGTTGGAGAAACATATCCCGCACCTGATTCCCGTGATCGAAAGCGAGGCCGAGCGCTTCGCCTGCAATGCTGTTGTGGTTGGCAAGAAAGTCGTCATCAACGCCGGCAGCGACCGTCTGGCGGCGGATCTGCACGCCGCAGGATATGAATGTCATTTCGTGAAACTCGACGAGTTCATCAAGGCCGGCGGCAGCGCGAAATGCTTGACGCTGCGTCTCGACGGAGAAGACGCGGCGGTATGGGGCGACTGAGCAATTCGCATATTCCGCTTGCGGCTTAGCGCTCGGATTATTCCACGCGAGCGCTAAGCCGCAAGCGGAGGTGCATGATGCCTACTCAGAATGATCGGTTTGCCCATTTCATTCGTCTTTTCTATGTGTAAATGGAAGAGAACCCGACATCGTTATGGTTTCCTCGCATATCCCAGCCATGAAACGGATGAACCATGAGACGCATTCTGTCGCTTGCCGTTGCTGCTTTTGCGCTAAGCGTGACGCCAGTATCCGCCCAACCGGACGACCCGCTGCCGCCTCGCGCGTTTCAGAAGATCGGCACCAGCAAATTCCGGCACGGGTCACGCATCCTGAGCCTTGCCTATTCGCCCGATGGGCAGACATTGATCGCCGGCGGAGGCAACGATCCGGTGCGATTCTGGAACGCCAAGACCGGCCAAGTCATTCGTGAAATCAACGAACCGTGGGTCAATTCATTCGCATTCAGCCCGAGCGGCGAGACGCTCGTCATGGGCGGGTATCAGAAAATCGTCCGCATGTGGAGCCTGAAGCTCAACAAGGAGATCGGCCGACTCGACGGGCACAAGGCACCCATCAAGGCTGTCGCTGTCGCACCCGACACGTCGACTATTGCATCGGCAAGCCAAGACGGGTTGATCTACTTGTGGGACTGGAACACGAAAAGCAAGGTCACCGAACTACGAGGCCACACCGACGAGGTGACGGCGATCGCATTTTCACACGACCGCGACAGCACCTATTTCGCCTCGGGCGGCAGCGATCGCACGATCGTTCTTTGGGACCTGACCGACAACAAAATCATGCGCAAACTCGACACGGGCTGTGCCGTGCTCGCCATCGATTTCGCCGCCGATGGCAAGACGCTGTTCTCGGCCGGCGACGATCACCTGATCCGCCGATGGGATGTCGCGGCGGGCAAACTCATCGACACGCTCCGTGGGCATGAAAACACCATCGTCTCGCTCGTCGTGGCGGGTGATAGCGTCATCACGGGATCGCTCGACCAGTCGATCCGCATCTGGGACGCCAAAACGGGCAACGTCGTCCGAACGATCCGGCGCGGCGCCGGTGCCGTTGACGCGCTTGCCGTCAGCAAGTCGGGCTCCATCGCGACGGCCGGATTGAGCGCGACGATCCGCCAATTCGACGCCAAGACCGGCGCCGAGATTCTGCCTCACGCTGGCCCCGCTTCGAGCTTGCACTCCTTGTTTTTGACGCGCGACAACAAGCGTCTCGTCGGCGTTGCTTTCGATGGACAAGCGTTCGTCTGGGAAGCGACCGGCGGCAAGCTCGTTCGCCAATGGGATACCAAATTATCGGGCGACACGATCTGCGCGCTGGCCAACGACGGCAAATCGCTCGCCGTGGCCGGGGATTCCGTGCGCGTCTTTGACGCGTCCACCGGCATTGCGCTCGCAAGCCTCACGACTGAACCCGTCGTCGCCCTGGCATGGTCGCCCGATGGCGCCGCGCTCGCCATCGGCGTTCGCAGCGGGCAGATCGACCTCTGGAACTTGGCCGCGAAGAAAGTCGATCGCTCACTCAAATATCCGGGCTTGCTCCAAGCGGTCGCTTGGTCGCCCGATGGAGAAAAACTCGTCGCGGCGGGCGGCCAAAAGATGCACGTCTGGAACGCAATCTCGGGCGATCTGACGCGCTCATTCGACATCAAGGACGGCCCGGCGCCGAAGCACCCGATCGTCGCGTCCCTCGTCTTCAGCCCGGACAGCAAGACGATTGCGGCCGGTCTGTTCGATGCATCCATCCGCGTCTTCAATGTGGGGGCACGCATCCCGTCCGACCCGCTGTTCCATCGCTCCTGCGAAGGGCATGCCAGCGTCGCCTATGCCCTGGCGTTTTCTCCCGACGGCCGCACCCTGATTTCAGGCAGCTTCGATAGGACGGTTCGACTTTTCGAGGCGTTCAGCGGCAAGACAATCGCGACGTTCAAAGGCCACGGCGGTACCGTCGTCGGCGTCGCGTTCACACCCGATGGCCGCGCCGCCTTCTCCGGTAGCGCCGATACCGTCGTCTATCAATGGGACGTGCCCGGCTTGACAGGCAAAGGCACGCTGCCCGACCTCACGCTCACCCCGCAGGAAGTCGCCGATACCTGGACGCAGCTTACCATCGAGGATACAGCAAAAGGCCACGAGACCCTGTGGCGAGCAATCGCGTCGCCCAAACAGGCCGTGCCTAGCCTGACGAATAAGATTTACCTGGTGGAACCGGAGAACGTGCGGAAACTGTTCAAGGAACTTGATTCAGGCAACTTCGCAACTCGCAATGCCGCGATGGTCAAACTCATCGATTATGGCCGCTGGATGGAAGGACGCTATGACGAGGCATTGATCGACCCGCCGTCGCTAGAGTACAAGCGTCGCGTCGAGATATTGAAGGATAAGCTGAACCAGACCAATTCGCCGTCACTCGTGCAAGAACGATTGCGTCTACGCCGCTTCATGCTCATCTGCGAACAGGTGGGCAGCGTTGAAGCAATCGAAGCACTGCAACTGATCGCGGCACGGGGACCGGAAGAGGACCTGCGCGATGAAGCCAAGGGATCGGTGGAAAGGTTGAAGAAGCGGAAATAGCTTCGCGGATAGTGCAAATTTGCTCCAAAGTACCTTAAGGAGGTGCAATCAATGATCACATTCTTGGCCGTTGTCTGTGGATTGCTAGTCTGGTTTGTAGTCCGGTATGTGCTTACCGGATTCTTTGTCATCGATCAAAATGAGCGTGCCGTGCTCACGAGTTTCGGCCGCGCGCAGCGACTGGGGGATGCGACGACGCTCGATATCCCCATCTCGGAATCCCTCGATGAAGAAGAAAAACAACGTTACGCCTGGCCCCAGGTTCTTGTCATCCAGCCGGGGTTTCATTGGAAGCTGCCGTGGCAGGAAGTGCATCGAATCTCGATTGCCACGGGAACGATGAATATGGCGACCGATCCCGAATCTTCCCTCGCCAACAAACACGGCACGGTTCTGGAAGCCGTCACGAAGGACCAGCTGAACATCGGACTCGACGGTCAGATTCGTTTCCGCGTCTCCGAAACCAATCTCTATGCCTACATCTTCGGCGTGAAACACCCGATGGCCCACGTCATGGGCTATTTCGTTTCCGTTCTTCGCGAAAGAATCGCCAATTTTGAATCGCCGCCGGTGGCATTCATTCCTGCACCAAGCGATACGAAACCGGCCGATGCAGGCGAAGAAAAATTCGGGGCGTCGTTCCGGGCCGATGAACGGGTTGCCAGCGATACGCAATCGATTGACGCCGCCGTATCCTTTGGTGTCTCCATCAACGATCTGCGGAAGAATCTACGGGACCTGAATGAGCACATGGACCGCGAGTGCCGATCCTCGGCGGCGCGGTATGGCATGATTCTTGATGCGTCGTTGATTACCGGCATCGACCCGCCGCCGGAAGTCGAATCCGCTCTGGCTGCCATCAACACCGCGCATAATACGGTTTCGTCCGACATCAGTTTGGCGCAGGCGGCGGCTGATCAAAAACTCGTCCAGTCCAAACGAGCGGTCGAGATCGAAACGTTGAAAGCGCAAGCCGAGATCGAACCGCTGGAACGCATGGCGACCCAGCTGGAGCTACTCAAGCGAACAGGGCCTGGGATTCTCGAAGCGTATGTTCGCAACGTCAAAATGTCATTGTTCACCCGATCCGAACGGGCCTTTGTGGAGGTGCAATCATGAATTTCCTCACGGTTTTCGGCGGGACGTTTCTCGGGGCACTCATCGTAGTTCCCACGCTGTTTTCGATGGCAAAACTGTTTGGCATCTACGCGATCGTTCCGGAACGTCGTTGCTATGTCTATGTGCTGTTCGGACAGGTAGAAGCCAAGATCGATGAGCCTGGCCTTTGGTTTTTGTGGCCAATCATCGGCTGGAAGGCGTTGATCGTGAATTGGCTGGGAACCTGTTACGTTCTCGATATGCGACTGGACCAGGTTTACATTCGCAGCGCGCCCGTCAACTCGGAGGAAGGCGCGCCGATGGGAATCGGGATCTGGTACGAGATGTACATCAGCGACCCGGTTGCCTACCTGTTCAAAAACACCGATCCAAGAGGCTCGCTGGGGGCCAACGTCGGTAATTCCACAGTCCGGTGCCTCAGCAATTTACCGTTGGCCAACATGATGGTAAATCGGCATGGCATGAGCCGAACCGTTCGCGACGAAGTTTCGCCCAAGTCCCATGAATGGGGTTATCGACTGGGGTCGGTCTACATTCGCAAGGTGCATTTTCGCGACCACGAAATGATTCGGCAGATCGAAAGCAAAGTCGTCAACCGCCTACGCCAGGTCACATCGGCGATCAAGCAGGATGGAACCAACCAGGTGAACATCATCACCAGTACCGCCGACCGCAAGGCGGCAATCGAATTCGCCAAAGCCGCCGCGATTCGCCCGCAATTGGTCGGCGAGGCGCTGCAGAAAATCTGCCAGGATTCCGAGACCTCTGAAGCGTTGTTCACCATTCTGGAAACGCAGAAGCTGCTCGATGGCAAATCGCGATTGACGTTGGTTCCACAACAAAGCGGATTGCTGACGGAGTTGCTTGCTGCGAGAGATTCGCCGGGAGTGACGTGATGGCGATGATGTTGCCGCTTGCGGCTTAGCGCTCGCATGGTGCCATGCTGAGCGCTAAGCCGCAAGCGGCAATGCAAATCGAGACGACTACTGCGCCGCCGACGTCTTCAGCAACGCCTGCATGTTCTTCTTGTACATTTCCACACCCGGTTGGCCGTAGGGATTCACGCCCATCAGACGGCCTTCGACGACTGTGGCGAGCATCAGCATCTGCATCAACTGGCCCATCGTGTGCTCGCTGATCGTCGGCATGACGATGTCGGCAGTCGGGCGTGACACGTCTGCGTAGGCCTTGCTCGTGCCCTGCAACGCCGCCTGCATCACGTCTGGCAAGCCTTTGCGGTTGTACTGGTTCAGGTCGTCTTCGTTGCGGTCGGCCATGCCCACCATGATCGGCGGTTGCGAGACTGCCTTTACGACAAGATTGTTGATGACCTTGTCGCGTGCCCCTTCTTGATGTTGCTGACCGCGTGAGTGCAGGTCACGGGTTTGCACGGCGGTGATCGGCGTCGGCCCCTGGCCTTGCTTGCCTAGGCTCTCTGCGAGGAGCTGATCGTACCAAAGGCCCAGCGCTTCGAGCTTTTTCGACCAGATCGACATTACGCGGATCGGTTTCTGATACTGCGTGTTCATCAGATAATTGACAGTAGCATATTGCAAAACGGGATTGGTCTCGAACCGCTCTTCGAGAAATCGCTTCGTCATCGCCGCCGCGCCGAGCAGCAAGGCGCGAACGTCCAGGCCCATGACGGCGGCGGGCAGCAGGCCGACCGGCGTGAAGATCGAAAACCGCCCGCCGACGTCGTCGGGAATCGTCAACACATCTTCCTCAGCGAAGCCGTCGGCCTTGCATAGGTTGCGGAGTTTGCCCGTCGCGCCGGTGATCGGCGCGATCAGTTTCTTCGTCATCGGCGAATGCAGGCCGTAGTATTCCGCCATCTCGCGGCGAATCGCGCGGTAAGCAACGGCGGTTTCCAACGTGCCGCCCGATTTGCTGATGACGGTCACGCCCCAGCGTTCATCGCGTTTGTCGGGATCGACGCAGGTGATCGACAGCATCTCAAAGAGTTCGTGCAGCGAGTCGCTGTCGGCGTTGTTGCCTTCGAAGTAGATGCGTGGCGTGCCGGAGCGATCCTTCGCGGGCAATTCGTTGTGATAGGTGCTGCGCAGCGCGTCGAACAATGCCCGCGTGCCCATGTACGAGCCGCCGATGCCGAGTATGACGAAGCGATCCACCGATTCGCGCATGCGCTGAGCGATGCGCATCACTTGGCCGAGTGTGCTGGCGTCGGGCGATTTTCGGCTTTGGTCGAGAAGGTTTTGCGGCAGGTCGATGAAGCCGGAATCGAGCGGTTGCATCTCGAGCGGGACCTGGCGCAGCTCGCGTTCGGTCGCCACCTGGCTGCGAACCTGGAGCACACGCTGTGTGAGATCACGCAGTTTTCCCGGCGACAGAAAATGCTGCTGGTGCATTTCCGCCGCGGGCGTCCAGTCCTCGATGGCCGGTGCAAGCAGATTGCGATAGTCGTACGAAATGGCTTCATCGGGTAGCTGCATGGCGTCGGTCCTGGTTGTTTCGCGCGATTCCTTGTTTAGCTGGTTAAATGCCTCGCTAGCGTGACATTGCGCGGGCGCTAAACGAGATCAATCCGGTTTTTATATCATATCCCATAACGGTACTCTTTTTCCACCGAACGGTAAATTCCACCATGAATCTTCATCAATTGATGCGCGATCTTCGCGAGAACAACGGCAGCAAAATCGTTTTCCTGGTTGCAGACGGACTCGGCGGCCTTCCCTTGGAAGTGGGCGGCAAAACCGAACTCGAAACCGCTCGCACCGCCAACCTCGACGGCATGGTCCGCGAAGCCGTTTGCGGCCTCTCTATTCCCGTCCTTCCAGGTATCGCGCCGGGCAGCGGTCCGGGCCATCTCGGCCTATTCGGTTACGATCCGCTCGAATACCAGATCGGCCGCGGCATCCTTGAAGCGCTGGGCATCAACTTCCAAGTCGGCCCTCGCGATGTCGCCGTCCGTGGCAACTTCTGCACTGTCAACGACAAAGGCCTCATCACCGATCGCCGCGCTGGCAGGCCGGCCACGGAACGCTGCATTGAGATGTGTAAGAAAATGCAAGCGATCAAAATTCCCGGCATTGAAATCTTCGTCGAGCCGGTGCGTGAGCATCGCTTCGTCGTCGTTTTCCGCGGCGACAACCTCGGCGACGCCGTCAACGACACCGATCCGCAGGCCCTCAACGTCGCACCATTGCATGCCGTCGGCGAGGACGCGAATTCGCAGAACACCGCGAAAGCCGTCAATACGTTCATCGCCGAGGCTAGCAAGTTGTTGAAGAATGACGCCCCGACGAACATGGTCACGCTGCGTGGGTTTGCGCGGTACCCCAAGATCGCCACGATGCAAGACATTTACGGTTTGCGCTGTGCCTGCATCGCCGTCTACCCGATGTACAAGGGCCTGGCGCGGCTCGTCGGCATGGACATCCTCGACGCCGGCGCGACGCTCAACGATCAAATCGAAACCCTGAAGAAGGTGTGGAAGGACTACGACTTTTTCTTCATGCACTACAAGTACACCGACAGCACCGGCGAAGATGGCAACTTCGCAGGGAAGGTCGAGAAGATCGAGCAACTCGACGCCGAGATCCCACGCATCCGCGCCCTTAATCCCGATGTGTTCATCGTCACAGGCGACCACAGCACGCCGAGCAAAATGCTGAGCCACAGTTGGCATCCGGTACCGACCGTGCTGTGGGCGAAAACGGTGCGTCCCGACGGCGTCGTCGAGTTCGGCGAATCATTCTGCCTTCGCGGCGGGCTTGGCCAATTCGAGGCCAAGTATCTGATGTCGCTAGCGATGGCCCACGCGGGGCGGCTGGCGAAGTATGGGGCTTGAAACATTGCAGATTGCAGATTGAAGGATCGATTGACAACGCGCCGGCGCGGTTGTGGATTTCGGCACGATAATTACCAGGCAGGCCATTGGAGCTTTCGGCTTCAACCTGATTCGTTCTCGTTCTTGGCAATTGACCAAATTGGAGGTCCAGCAATGCGGCTATTTCTTTCAACTCTGTTGGCGTTCCTGCTTTCATTCTTCGGCCTGTTCGCCGAAAAGGTTCAGGCACAGAAAAAAACGCTCGACAAAGATATGCCTGGAAAAATAAAAACTCTCCAGGCCGAACGTGACAAGCTCCTGAAACGATTGGCGCAGGTTGACGCGGAATTGGCAGACCTCACTCGGCCTGAGTGGACATTGGACCTGGCCAAGATGAAGGTTCCAAATGCCCCCGTTGTCGGAAGTATCCTGGGCGAAAATTTCAAACCCGAAAAAGTGAAACTCTCGCCCTTCGGGACATTGGAATTGGAGCAGGGCCGGAGTCGATTGATTATTTTTCTTCCCATCAAAGCCGGGCAAGCCATTGAAGGAAAGTCATTTGAATTCGGTCCCGACGACAAACAGATTGGGAAAAGGCCGTCAATTCATGTACTTATCCTAACCGAAAAGCTGTCCAGGCCGAAGATGCAAGCCTTTTCGTCCGATTATTCGCTACGACTGGAATTCGGCAAGCAGCAGAATGACGCAGTTGTCGGGCGGATTTACCTTTGCCTGAACGACGGGGGCAGAAGCGTAATCGCCGGCACGTTCACTCTTGATCTGAAATAAGCAAGATTGTCGTTGTTGAACGGCTCACCTCGCTGCCAGCTTTTCCGCCACGCCGCTCCAGCCGTCTTCGATGACCCGTTGGGCAGCGCCGCGGATCAAACCGGCGGGGACCATTTTTAGCAACCCGCCGAGATTTTTGATCTCCGACCGCCAGACCACTTTGGACCCAGTATCGTGAGCGGTAAGCGTCAGGGACGTTTCGACTTGGCTGCTGCTGCCGATGCCTTTGCTGAGCTGTGAATAGCGCAGAGTGGTCGGCTCGTCGCCGCCGAGGACTTCGATGGTCACATCCAGGCTACCGCGCATGAAAGTGAATCCCGGCCGCACCGTACAACCGGCACGATCGCGGGTGGCACCATCGTGGGGCAACCCATCGGGCATACAGGTCGCCAGAAAAGCGGCATCGCGCAGCTTGGGCCAAAGCTGTGCGGGCGGCAGTGGGAATATCCGTTCGCCTTCAAAGTGCATGACACATTCTCCGATTGCGTTCACGGCGCCGTTTTCGATTCGATCACGCGAAATGAGATCTTTCCCAGCGACTGCAATACGCTGGTGGACGCAATGCGTTTCTCACCCTGCGAGATATGACCGGCGTCGACTTCAGTTTGATTGAGCGACGCATCGACCGGAACCCAGACGCCGCCCAACACGACTTCGTTCCAGGCGTGACCGCCGAACGCTTGCACGTCGTCGCCCATGTAGACGAGGCCGGCAACTTCGCGTGACGGCACACCGGCGGCGCGGCACAATGTCGTCGTCAGCAGAGCGTAGCATTTGCAATCGCCGACTTTCTTCTCCAAAAGGTCGGGCAGAGTCGGCAGACTGGCGACCATCTTCGGGCGGATGAAGCCGTGCACGAACGCAACGATGTTCTTGACCTTCTCTTCCGGAGTTTTGGCGTCGCCGACGGCTTGCTTGGCCAGGGCGATCACCTTCGGATCATTGAGGAGATAGTCGGCTGATTCCGCAAGGTTTTCCTTGGCTTCCTTGGCATCGACCTTCTGCGGATGGCCGAACTTCCTGCCGATTTTGATGACGTGCGTCCCGTTCGCTTTCACAGCAACGGTTTGCAGAGGGCCGTTCTTGAAGACGTCGCCTTCCTTGGCATCGACTTCGACGATCAATCCGCGGAGCTTCGTGGCATGGCCGATCTTCTTGTCCGCATTGGCCATGCCGAGCACGAACAGATCGCGGCTGAACTCGGTATTCTTCGCCTCGGCCTCGGTCTCCCGGCGAAGCTCGAAGATCGCGATCTGCGTGGAGATAAGTTTGCCATCGGTGCCGATGCGTTGAAGGTATTTGAGTGCGGTGCGTTTGCTCAGGCTTTCGATTTCGGTGAACTTCACCTCGACGCCGTTGACAAGGCTGGTTTTTATCGCCTTCACGACGTGAGAGGTCGTATCAACTTTCCAATCTTTGGCGTCAATCGTGCGTGTCTCCAATTTACTGCCGACGGCCGGTTTGGAATGCACCCAAATATCAAGCCCAAGGCTGTCGGCAAGCGTAAGGTTGACATCCTCGACGGTGGTGGCGCGTAGCTGCTTGCCGATGGTAATGCGGTGCTCGAACCCTTTTTCCGTGCGCTGAACACGTGTTCGCGTGGTCGATCCGCCGGCCTCCTCCTCCGAGGTGACATCCATCAGGCGGTAAGGCGCTTTGCCCTCGAATGACAGTGTTTGGCTCATCTTCAGCTCGATCTTTTGCATGAAGGAGGCGAGCTTCAGGCTCATCGTCATCGTTTCTTCGACGCGGTCCCCAGCGCGAACCAAGAATTGATGAGCGAAGCCGATCTTCTTGCCTTGCAGGTAGACGCCGTACCAATCGGAGCCGAGGTTGGCGTCGATTTCCTTGGCCGAGATCGCCGGAAGTTTCGGCTGATCCTGAGCCGCGATGTGGCCCGTGGAAAGGAATAGAACGCTGGTGAAAAGTAGGGAAGCAATGATTCGCGACATGAAGACTCCTTCGGGTCAGGCGTTGGACCGACGTGGTCGTTGTAGGTAGTGCTATTTTACCGGAAAATCGCGATCGTGTCATAAGCAAATGAAGGAGCAGTAGGCGAACAAAGAATTCACCACAGAGACACAGAGAAGGGAAGAGAAGGGAAGAGAAGAGAAGAGAAGAGAAGAGAAGAGAAGAGAAGAGAAGAGAAGAGAAGAGAAGAATAGGCAAGTTGGACTATACTCACTGTCAGGTGAGCGGGGATTCACCATGCCACGTCATCCCTGTTGGCTTTCTCTGTGCCTTCGCGCCTCTATGGTGAATGATCTTCTTTTTCGTTTTTGATCCGTGGCTAATTCTGGGAACTTTAGATTGGCATCGCGCCTGCTTGGCCATATCTCATGGGGATGGAAACCATCTGGCTATGTCTGGCCGCGGTCGCTGCCGGTGCGGTGAATGCAATCGCTGGCGGAGGGACGCTGTTGACGTTCCCGGCATTGGAGGCGTTCGGGCCTGCGCATTTCGCCAACGGCACGAGCACGGTCGCGCTGTTTCCCGGCTCATTCGCGAGCATGATCGGCTACCGCGATCGGCTCGGCGGATGCAAACGCTGGATAATATGGCTTACGCCGCCGAGCGTCCTGGGCGGCTCGCTCGGTGTTTTCCTGATCGAGGAGAATAGCTTTCGCGCCCTCGTACCGTTTCTCATCCTGACAGCGGCGATCTTGTTCATGCTTCAGCCCGCCATCGCACGCTGGGTGAAGCAACCCGTCACGCCGCAGGCGCCGACTGGAAAGACGCTGGCGGTGGTCGTTGGCATCCAATTCGTCATCGGCATCTATGGCGGCTATTTCGGCGCCGGCATCGGCATTCTGATGCTCAGTTCGCTTTCGTTTCTCGGCCTGAAAGACGTGCATCAAACCAACGCGCTGAAAACATTGCTCGCGTTTGGCATCAACATGTCAGGCGCGATCATGATTATCCTGCGCGGGTTTGTGGTTTGGGATTACGCCCTCGCCATGATGGTAGCTGCCATTATCGGCGGATACCTCGGTGCGCGGTTATCGCTTAAGCTCAAGCCGGCGGTCGTTCGCACCGTCATCATCGTGATCGGTTTCGGCCTGTCGGCGTACTATTTTGCGAAGGGATTTTGGTTCTGACGACGGCAACATGAACGATGATTAACCGCTACAATGAAGCTTCACGGGCAGGCATTTTCATCGACACCGCCAAAATGGGGCATTTATGACGCTCGGTACGCGGCAACGAAAACGCAGTAATAAGCCGACTATGCCGACGCGCGAACGGCTTAGCAAGATCGAGCGTGAGTTGGCAGTGCTCCAGAGCAAGATCGTCGGCAACGAAACCTATTCCGTGCCGATCGAATCGCTTGCACCGGACCCGATTGCCGTTCGTAAAACGATCTCGATGGTTATTCGACCCTCTGATGGCGAGTTCCTGGCGACCTTCTTCGACGCCAACATCAGCACGACCGGCGATACCCCCGAAGAGGCTATAGGCAATCTAAAATCGTTGATCGTTGACATTTTCGAAAATCTCGAAACGAACGAGCGTGTTTTAGGTCCAGAACCGAAACGGCAGTTGGCCGTTCTTCGTGATTTTCTGAAGCGGCGGAAATGATATGGCCCGAATCATCACCAAAGAGCTTGCGCTTCAGATAGCCAAGAAGCTTCACGCCATCGTGCAATCCAAGAAAAATCGTCCGCACGACCTTTATTCGGTTTACGTCGATGGTCTATTGGTTGCGCAATTTGGAATCCGCCGGGGATCGGAGAAAGATAAAGGACATGACCATATCCCAAGCCAGATATTTCTAAGCCCGCATGAGGCCAAGAAACTTGGCATTTGCACGATGTCGTATGACGACTGGATCACCAGAATGAAGGAAAAAGAGCGAATACCAACGTAGAGCCTAGACACCTACCCCCGCGGATGAAACTGCCGATGGATCGATTGCAAGCGGGTGCGGTCGACATGCGTGTAGTGCTGGGTTGTGCGGATGTTGGCATGGCCTAGCAGTTCTTGCACGGTGCGAAGGTCCGCGCCGCCGGCGAGCAGGTGCGTCGCGAAGCTATGCCGAAGCGTGTGCGGGCTGACCTTGGCGTTCAGGCCCGCTCGGCGAACATATTTCTTCACCAAAATCCACAACATCTCGCGCGTCAGCTGGCGGCCGCCTTTGCTGACGAAAACCCAGGGATTCTCGGTGCTGCCTTGCGTCAGCAACGGGCGCAAATCGTGCAAATAGATTCGCAACGCGGAGATCGCCGGCGCCCCCAGCGGGATGATGCGCTGCTTGTTGCCTTTGCCTGTGCATTTGCAAAACGAGGAGTCGAGATGGACATCGGCAAGTTGCAACGTCACGACCTCCGTAGCTCGGCTGCCCGTGGCGTAGAGCGTTTCTAATATCGCGCGATCACGCAGATAGAAGCGATCCTCGTTGCGTGGCGCTAGCAACAATTTCTCGACGCTCTCCGGGCTTAGCACCTGCGGGATGCGCTCCCACAGGCGAGGCGAACTTAGCAACTCAACGGTATTTTGCTGGACGCGCTCCTCGAGGCGAAGGAAGCGGTAGAACATTTTCGTCGCGATCAAGTTCCTGGCTATCGAAGCAGCGGCGAGTCCGGCTTCCTTGAGATATCCGATATAATTCGTCAACTCGCGCACGCTCGGCGCGAGGTAGTTCGGCTGCGTGCCGGTGGTGACCCATTCGCGAAATTTCGTCAGGTCGCGTTGGTAGGCGAGCACGGTGTTCTTGGCCATGCCTCGCTCAGCGGCCAAATAATCGTGATACGCGCTCAGGTCGGCGTTCAGCGCGGACAAACGTGCATTGGGATTGGCCATAGTGTTCTCCGATACGAAAACGAGGTGTCGTATCGGAGAGTATCGGCACGGAGCAAGTCATCGATTTCAGGATAATCGCATCGAGATAGGAATTCGTGGGGTGCCGGCGCGGTGTTGTCGGCATTTTCGTTTAGCCGCTCGCCTTTGGCAAGCGTAGACTCGTTTACGCACCGGAGTTCAGCGCTTGCACCGCCGACTGTTGATCGGGATAGAAGCGGAAGTATTTTTCGATGCCGGCGATACGGAACATGTCGCGTGTTGTTTCGGAAAGATCGGACAACGCCAACGCTCCACCGGCACTGGTCAAGCGGCGCTGGAGATTGATTAACTTAGCGAGGAAGACACTGACGAGAAAGTCCGGGTCGGCGGGGCCGAGTTGCAGGACCATCTTCTTGCAGTTTTCTTCATCGAGCAGGCGTGCTAACTCGGCGCCGAAGTCACCCATGTGATGATCTTCGATCTGGGTCTTTGTCAGGTTGACGCGAAATATTTCGCCGACGCGATCGAATGCGATGTAGTCATACGAACGTTGCATGCGCGCGAATCTCCGAGAGTTCCACTGGGTTTTCGCTTGCGGCTTAGCGCTCGTGTGGGATATTCCGAGCGTCTCAACAGTTGTACGACATTTTACGCCAACGGCAGGCGGGGCCAATACGATTCCGCATTCGGTGCACCGATCAGGACGCCGTCGTCGATCGATTTGACAACAATCGGCACAATCTTGCGCATCAACACTGGCGCGTGTCCGGGGAACGCCACGGGCAGGTAACGGCACGAGGTCCCCATCGCGAAGCCCTCGCGATTTGGGACCGCCCCTTCGACGAGCACGTCAAGCGTGCGGCCAATTATTCGCCGTTGGTACTGCGCTGTCAACTCGCGTTCCAGGTCAAACAATCGCTGGCGGCGTTCCTGAATTATTTGCGGTGCGACGGCATCGCGCATCTCGGCTGCCGGCGTTCCGGCGCGGGCGCTGTACGAGAAAACGTGTATCTTGGCAAAGCCGACCTCGCGGACCACATTGCAGGTTTCTGCAAAATCAGCGTCCGTCTCGCCTGGGAAGCCAACAATCACGTCGGTCGTGAACGCTGGCGTGTCGAGCGCGTGCTTGATGCGATCCACCCTTCGAAGAAAACCCGCGGCGGAATAACGCCGCTTCATCGCCATGAGAATGCGATCGGACCCACTTTGCAGGCAAAGATGCAGGTGGGGTACAACTCGCTTCAAATTCGCCATTGCACGCACAAGATCGTCCCGCGCTTCCGCAGCCTCCAGGCTGCTAAGGCGAACGCGAAAATTGCCCGGCATCTCATCCAAGGCCTCCAACAAATGCCAAAGCCGGCGCCATTGCGATTTCGGTCGGCCTTTGCTCAGGTCGATCCCGTAGTGCCCCAAATGCACGCCCGTCAGCACAACTTCGTGGTACCCGTTCGCAATAATATCGGCAACCTCGCGCGTGATCGCATCGACGTCGCGGCTGCGGACAACGGGCCTGACGCTGGGAATGATGCAATAGGAGCAATTGAGGAGACAGCCATCCTGCACTTTCACGAACGCGCGTTGGTGATCGTCGAAGCGTGTGATACCCGCCGGCATCTCGGTAACGCCAAAGTCACGCAGCTCATCGGCGAGTTTGGCTTTGTCGGTGACAATGCGCGTCACGCCGGGCAGCTTCGCGATCGCCGCCGGATCGCGGGTGGCGTAGCATCCCATGACAACGATCTGTGCCGACGGGTTGCGCTGATGCAATCGGCGAATTGCGGTTCGGCTTTTGGCGTCACCTTCGCCGGTCACGGTGCAGGTGTTGACGACGCACAGGTCAGCGGACTCGGCGTCGTTGGCCTCGCGGTAGCCGTTGATTTCGAGCGTCTCCTTGACGTACTGCGTTTCGTATTGATTTACCTTGCAGCCCAGCGTCACAAGCGTGCAGGTGCGTTCTGCTATTGGCATGTTGCGATAATTTTCCTGTATGCCGCTTACGGCTTAGCGCTCGAAAAAACACACGAGAGCGCTAAGCCGCAAGCGAAAATCGTGGCCTCAAAGCTTAATATCAATCTTAGCGATATACAACCGCTGGCGGTCCCCTGTGTGAAAGAGTTCCTCGAGCATCGTGTCCAGGTTAGGCTCGATTCGGCGTGGCTGGCCGACGAATTGGCCGTTGACGACGATGCGGAGTTCGTTGGCATCGGTGATGAGCCCGGGCGTGATCCAGAAGCTGACGTTCTTCAAGCCGTAGACGCGCAGGTTGAGCTGTGTCCAGATTTCCGGTTTGCCATTGGCCCCTTTCTTGTTGCCAAGGGAGATATTGCCCTGAAATGTCGCGGGTTTGTATCCACCTGCCCACATGATGTCGGTATGGCTGTGCTGCGTGCGAAGTAGTATTTCGTCTGTCCGCAGCCAATAGAACTGGGTATCGGTGTGACGCGATGAGCGAAACTCTTGGCCCAGCCCGGGCAGAGGGTCAGTGCGTCCAAGATCTTTCATCGGCTCGGCTCGGCGTTTTCGGTTCATCCAGTCGAGCATTTTTGGAACCTCGACTGCATAGAAATCAACGCCTCGGCCGTGATATTCGACATAGAGCGCCTGGTACGGATCGCGCGTCCATTTCTTGAAGAGATCGCGGATGCGGTCGGGGTTTTTGGCATAACGGTCGCCATCGACGATGTAGAACGGCAGGTATTGGGCGTTCGGCCAATAGAACTGGCGGGCAAAATTGGCGTACACGCCATTCATGATGGCGACGCCGGCAAAGAGATCGGGATGCCCGAGCGCTACATCATACGCCATCGTGCCGCCGGCTTCCCAGCCGAACAGAAAAACGCGATTGGAGTCCACCTGAAATCGCCGGCGCACGTCGCGCAGAGCATCGAGTGCCACGGCCTGTTCCTTGTCGCGGAAATTGTAGCGTATTGGGAGGCCTGCGTTGCCCGCCCACAGCGGCGCGACCAATATCATGCCTTGGGTGGAGGCTTCGTCGCTGAATCGTTTGAGCGTGTCCTCGGCTTTTTCGCGCGTACTTTGAAGCACCATCAACACGGGATACGAGCGCAGCGGGTGATAGTCCGGCGGGAGCTGCACCAGGTACGACCCTTCGCCGCCGTCGGGCACTTTGATCGTCATCGTCCGCACGTTCGTATCGCACGTCGCCGGGTCGTGTCCCGGCGGCGGCATCATCGTGAGCATCCGCGCGATCACGTCGATCGGCATCGCGTTGTCACGCCGAAACGCGCTGAGCAAATTGGTGCGTTTGAGGTTGTTGTCGCATTGAAAGAATCCGTGCAGAAATTCGCGCGTGCGAAGCAACCGCTGGGCTGACTTGACATCGTTCTCCGCCGATTGCTTGCCTTGTAGCCAGCCCGAAACGGCAATGGCGAGCAACTCGTCGGCAGACACACTCGGCTTGCGTTTTTGCATGCGGTCGGCCTGAAACTGCTCGCCAAAGGTGAGGAATCGATCGAGCCGATCGACGGTGTCGTAATTGAGTTCGCTGTCGATGAATTCCGCCGCCTTGGCCCAAACTGCGCCATTCCTCGCCAAGGGGACCGCATCCTTGAAATAGAGGCGGACCTTGTCCAGGTCGGATTTGCTTTTTTCGTACTTCGATTTGTAATCGACGATGTTCAGCCGTGCGTCATCGGAAACGATCTTATCCTGCCCGGAGTTGATGAACGCATCGATGCGATCCTGGGCGACGCCATGTTGGCCGACGGCAACGGCCTTCAGGATCGCCTCGGCCCGCACATCGGCCCAATCTTTGCGAAGCCTTGTCAACGCTTCCTCGGCGGCCTTGCGCTCGGCGGGAAAATTCTCGGCGACACTTTTCAACTCAATCTCGGCTTCTTTGAAGAAACCCGCTTCCTTCAAAAACTGTCCGATCAGAATAAACTTCTCGCCGTCTTTCTTAACTTTCAGGTCTTTCTTTTCGTTGAAAACGTGCATAATGATTTTCCGCAGGTTGGTCGGATCGAATTCCTGCGTGTAGTAGCCCAAGTCCCATTGATATTTTTCCGACCGTGCGAAGATCTGTTGCGACGTAAGCACGGCAATTTTCTGGTTGACCGCTTTTGGCCCCGACCGCGTTGTTGCGTTAATGACGCGGTCGCCCTTATCGTCCCAAACTCCTGTGGTTGGAAAGACCCAATCGGGGTATATCTGATAGAGTTGCGAGATATTCGTGAACCGCGTGATGCGGATCGGTTCCTTGATTTGACCTGCCTGAATCGGGATCACTTTCTGCACTTGCCCCGAGCTGAACATCACACTCGTTGTATGGTCCTCGAGAAAAAAATCGCCGGAAAGAATCGGAAACGCCCGCCCGCTCTTGGAGTCGAACAGCACCTCGCGGACCTTCTCGTTGACCATGCCCTTGATGGTGTAGCCGTCTTTGAAAATCACATGGGCATTGCGTCCCGCCTGGCCGGCAGCGATGGCGGTGCTGAAAACGAACAGACCGGCAATCATCAAACCACGGCGTAAGAACATGGAAACCTCACAGATCGAGCGTTCGGCATGCAAACCTGATCACGCCGCCGTATAACATTGGGTGGAGAGAAACTCTCTTGATTGATTCTCGCCGATTGGTCATTCTGATGCAAGGATGGTTTGGGAAAAAAGAGAAATTTGGTCATGCCAATTCGATTTCGCTGTGCATACTGCAACCAGTTGATGGGCATCGCAGTCCGCAAGGCCGGGACGGTGGTGCGGTGTCCGAAATGCGCGGGCGATATTATCGTACCGACGCTGGAACCCGGAGTGGTGCCGGAACCGGATGATGCCGACGATAAATTCGAGGATTCGGATTTCGAGCGTAAGCTGCAAGACATCGACGCAAAGACGACAAAGGAACTGCCGGGTTCGCCGACGAAACGAGTCGTACCCACGCCCATCCCTGTCCCGCCTCGCCGCGGCATCTTTCTGTCGACGGGCATGTTATTCTTGTCGATCAGCGTAATCGTCGTGCTGCTCGTACTCGTCTTCATCCTCGGCGTTGCCGTAAGCCGCAATTCGGCGGGACCGTAATTTTCCGAGTCTGAGCGCCAGCGCCAGCGAAGGGCGTGGAGTGCCCTTCGCTGGCGCTCAGGCTCGGAATCAACTCAGACCGTCGAGTGTGTCGCGTCTTTCTGTTGCGCGGTGGTCGGCTCGTACGGCTCGTATTTTTCCATCACAATATCGCCAGGCCCATTGATCGTATAGTTGATCCCACGCCAGGCAACACGACGGAGCACGTTCGCCTTCACCAGCAAGTACATGCAGATCACTTGGGTGAAAAAGAAGCCAGGCACCATCCGCCAGGTCCAGACGATAGGCGGCGGCACCAATCCACGAATCCGCCAGTTACGCCGCACGATGACCTCCGCCATCGTTAGCCCACCATACATTGCACCCGCGAATAGCCCGACGAAGCCAACAGACAGCGCCAGCCAATCCCAACGTTCCAGCCAGCTCGCGGCCCCGGCGATGCCCAACAACGACGCGATGGCGACGACATTCGCCATGTTGCAGCTGAGCAACGTCGGCCAATCGACATGGTCCAGCCGAACACACAACAACTGCCGTTGAATGAAGCGCACTGACGCAGAAAACGTGATGGTCTCGTGGTTGATGTTCGTCGCCGCCGGGGCGAACACCAGTTTGTAACCCAATTCACGCAATGGGCCGGTGACCGCGCTGTCCTCGCACAGCGCTCGACTCCAGCGTTCTTTGATGCTCGATCGTCGGAAGACATCCATGCGGATTGCCGTCGAACCGCCCCAGGCATGGTCAAACGCGAACATTTGCGGATACGACCCGCTGTTGAAAATGTGCCGCATGATCGATCCCCACCCGCAATCGATCGGCGCGAACCAGCGCATGCCGGTCGTCGCACCGATTGTCGGATCGGCAAACGGCTCGACCATCGCGCGCAGCCAATCGGGAGCGGGGATCGAATCGGCGTCGATCAGAACGACGACATCCATCTCGGGCCCGAGACGCGATACGGTTTGGAGCTGGGCGCAGCACTTGAGGCTGCACTTCGCGCATGGTTTCTCTAGCACGCTGACTTCGACGTTCACCCGGTCGGGATAGCCGCGTGCAAGGATATCATGCACCTTCGCCCAGGCCGAGTCGTCGCGGTTGTCCACGACGATGCGAATCTGATAACGAGGAAAGTCTTGATTGAGCAAACCCTGAAGACAGGCGTCCAATGACGGATCGGCGCCGCGCAGACACAGGAGCACCGCGACATTCGGATAGGTCTCGCCCACCGGCGGCGTCGCTCGGCTTCGCTTGGTGTAGACGATGATCATGCACCATGCCCAATAAGCCGGCAACTGCGTAACAAGACCCAGTGCGATTATCACCGCGTACATCACGAGATCAGACATGGCGAAGTAAGTTCCTGCAAGTTTGTGAGAATCGCGATGGCAGAATTGCTTATCTTACAGACATTCAACGCGATTTTCATGCCACGTTGACGCGCCGGTGATCGACTGCAATGATAAACTAAATTGCATGCGACAGGAAATGACCCATTTCGTTTCCCGCATATAGCTCGCCATTTATGGCGGGTTCCGCACTTACTCGCCATAAATGACGAGCCGTATGCGGGACGAAAACAGACGAGAGAAATCATGGCCGATATTGCTGCCGTCACTTGTCCGGAATGCGACAAAAAATTCAAGCCGAAAGCAGACGTGCGCGGCAAGAAGATCAAGTGCCCGTTCTGCAAGGAACCGTTTACCGTGCCTGCCGAGAAAAAAAGCAAAGCAGGGGCCGCGAAACCCAAGAAGCAAAAAGCGGATGAACCCATAAGCCTGGTAGACGATGTGAAGCCGCCGGAACCGCCCGAGCCTGCGAAGCCGGAGAGAGACACGCAATTCGATAACGATCCAGACCCCTATGGCGTGAAGTCACAGGATTTGACGCCACGCTGTCCCGATTGTGCAGGCGAATTGGAGAGCGCCACCTCCATCATCTGCCTGTACTGCGGCTACAATTCATTGACCCGCGAGCGAGGGCAGACGAAGAAGGTAAAAAGCATCACCGCGAGCAAACAGCTCGCTTATCTTGGGCCCGCCATCGGGGCGGCGGCGTTCGTGTTTTCCGGCATCGTGTTCCTCATCTACTTCGCGGTAGTCAGTCCCTACCACGTCGATGGCGTCCCCATCCTCAACTACACCGATCACGAATCGATTCGCATGTGGTTCACGGTAATTTCTCTCGGCATCCTTTGGGGCGCCGGCGTGTTTTGTTTCAAGAAATTCATCGAAAAGCCGAACCCCGATGAAGAGGAGCTGGATTAATCTCACATCATCATGCAGCGATTCGTATTCGCGTTGTCGACGCCTAATGTCAGAGCCGCGCTCGCAGTAAGCGGATTTTCCAAACCGCATACTGCGTGCGCGGCTCTGACAGACATCACACAATCGGAGCTGGCACCGGCGCCGTCTCTGCAGCCTGGAAGCCGCACGCCTTGTGCGAGCCGTCGCAGAACGGCTTGTTCTTCGACGCCCCGCATCGGCATAGAGCAATGTTCTCCTTCCCCGCAGGCAACGGGAAGGCATTCCCCAAATGATCCACAAGCAGAAACTTCGCCGGCAGAACGAACGGCCCATGCTCCCGACAGCGAATTGTCAATTTTTCGTCGGACATATTCCAATCTCCTTTTTTCGCTTGTCGTTTTGCGCTCGGAATAACCCATGCGAGCGCTAAACGACAAGCCGAAGGTAATGATCTACTTCCCCAATACCCCTACCGTGATTCGGCTCGCTCGTTCCCCCGAGCGATACACGCGATGCGTCGCCGAGATGAAGTCAGCATCATCGGCTAAGAAGATGTTCGGCACGAACTTTTGCGGATTCCTATCCGTGATCGGAAACCAACTGCTGTGCACCTGCACCATCACGCGATGGCCCTTCTTGAACGTGTGCAACACATCCTGCAATGTCAGCTTGATCATCGCGGGTTCGTTGGGCACGAACGGCTCCGGCTTCTCGAAGCTGTTGCGGAATCGGCCACGGATCACCTCGCTGCGGACGTGCATCTGATAGCCTCGCATGTCCTTGCTGGATTTCGCGTCGGCAGACTTCCCCTGATAATTGTCTGGGAAAACGTCAATGACTTTGACGATCCAATCGGCATCGGTCCCGGTGGTTGCTACATGCAACTCCGTCTGGATCGGACCGGCCAGCGTCAGGTCTTTGGTGAGGACGTCCGTCTCGAACGTCAGCACATCAGGCCGCATTGAGGCATAACGCATGTCATCGGTCATGTACGACGGATGCATGCCCCAGGTAATGCGCTCGGTGAATGGCACCGGTTTCTTCGGATCGCTGACGAAGCTATCGAAATCATCGCTGTCCTTCGGAGCGTCCATTCGCAGCTTGCCCTTCGCGCCAAAATAGAACGTCTTCGCCTGCGTATCCCTCGGCGGCCAATGCTCGAACTTGTGCCACTTGTTCGCGCCGGTCTCGAACACGTAGGCTTCGGGCAGGCCGTGCTTGCCTTTGCCTTTGAGAAAGTGGTTGAAAAACGGCAACTCGATACTCTTCTGATAGAACTCCGCCGTGTTCGAGCCGAAGCCGATATGACCAAGGCTTGTGGCGTTGTCGTTTGACCATTGCCCATGCGCCCACGGGCCGACGACGAGCACGTTGAAGACACCCGGATTCTGTTTTTCGATCGCGTCGTACGTGCGGAAGGTGCCGTAGAGATCCTCGGCGTCGAACCATCCGCCGACGGTCATCACGGCCGGCGCGACCTTCTTTAAGTGTGGTAGAAGATTACGATCCTGCCAAAATTTGTCGTAGTTTGGGTGGGCCATCATCGTATCCCAAAACGTGATTTTGTTCTTGTAATAGCGTGAGTTCACGTTCTTGAGCGGGCCAATGTCGACGAAGAAGCGATAGCCATCCTCCGTGCCGTACTTCGGCGGTGTTTTGCGCTGTGTCGTCAACTCCGGGCGTGGATCGCCGAAGCGATCGAAGAAGCCGAAAGCGTGTGGTAGGAAGAACGCGCCATGGTGGAAGAAATCGTCGAAGAACCAGTCCGCAATCGGCGCTTGCGGCGACGACGCCTTGAGTGCGGGATGGGCGTTAATCATGCCCGCGGAGGTGTAGAAGCCGGGATACGAGATGCCAAATTGGCCGACGCTGCCGTTGTGGTTCGGCACGTTCTTGATGAGGTATTCGATGGTGTCATAGGTATCCGTGCTTTCGTCGATGTCGTTCTTGCCGCCTGGCTTCTGCAACTGCGGTCTCATGTTATCGAATAGGCCCTCGGACATATATCGGCCACGCACGTCCTGATAGGCGAAGATGTAACCTTCCTTGGCAAAATACTTGTTTGGCCCGAGCGAGAAACGATGGAGGTTCTCCTCATACGGATGAATGCCGTACGGCGTGCGCATCATCAGGATGGGATAATCCGTGGTGGCATCTTTCGGCGAGTAGACAATCGTGTGCAGATGCTTACCATCGCGCATCGGAATTTTATAAGTCTTGCGCGTATAGTTTTCACGAACGTAAGCGCCCGTGCCCGCTTCCTGGGCCTGGACGATCAACGGAAAAAGCAGCAACAAGATGGCAGTGGTAGCGAGTCGCATGCGGCGCTCCGGCGTGAGAAAGGATGATGGATAACGACGCCGGTTAGTATATGGCTCATGGCTGAGTGCGTGGCGGAATCGTGCAGACGCCGTGCTCGCAGGGGATGATCTTGAAACGGTTACGTGCGACCCACATATAGATTTTTTGGCCAAGCCAGGTCATGCCCGGCAGAAAGAGAAACGGCGCGATCAGCCAGATCGCCGGCAATCGCCACGCCAGGAAACGTAACGCAGAGTAACCGCCCAGGATGCGACTGCTATCGCTAGGCAAGACGTGCATTTGTTCGAGCAACGGCGATTTCGCAATCAGCGGTTCGCTGAGAATCGATTGTGACGTATCGCGCACATTGACGTATTCCACCTTACTCAGCCAATCGAGGCGGGTCAGCAGCGCAATCGACTTGCGGCAGAACGCACAATCGCCATCGTACAACACGCGGATTTTGGTCATGATATCACTCGCCGTTTAGCCGCTCGCCTTCAGCGAGTGCGACCTGCATATCTTGCTACACCTGTTCGCGCTCGCCGAAGGCGAGCGGCTAAACATTTCACTTCTTCTTCAACCGCAGACGCTGGATATTTTCAACCGCCTTTTGCCCGATGGTTGTGCCTTCGTAGTTGGCCGCGAGTAGTTCCCAGATCGTGATGGCCTTCTGAAAATCGCCGAATCGTTCCAACGCTTTAGCTTGCGAGGCGAGCGAATTGACCTCGTCAGCGGCGCCTTGCTTCTCCACGAGTTGCAGGATCGCGTTGTCCTCGGTGACTTTTTTCAGCACGGCTCGCGCTTGATTGGCGGCATCGGACTTGGGCCAACGTTGGGTCACGCCTTGGAGAAGTGTGATGCCTCGCCAGGTCCGCTCGGGATCGCTGAGATTTTCGAGGCTCGCTGCAAATTGTCGCTTGGCCTGATCTGTAGGGTTTGGCGTATCGCTCGCGCCGACCGCGAGCTTCGCATTCGCTTTCACGTGTTCCCGGCGGCGCTTCAAATCCTCAGTCAGCCAAGTGTACACCTCAGCGACTACTGAAGCTGACGGCACGGCATGCCCCAATCCCGGAACGACCCACAGCTTCGAGCGGATGCCCAACTCCACGAACCACGGAGCCATGTAGGCTTCGTTTTCCTTACGATTGAAGTCTTTTTCACCCGTGACAAACGCGACCGAGAGCCGATCCTCGATGCGATGGCGTAGATAGGTCGGCCCGCTGATCGGGTTCGTGCCACACAGTGGGATGACGCCGCCGAAATACTCGGGCAAGGCGAAGGCGATCGCACAGGCCATGCGTCCGCCGCCGGAGAAGCCGGTGAGGTAGGTCTGATCGGGGTCGATGGCGTATTGCTGACGGATGTCGTCGAGCGTATCGAGTACGATGCGCGTGCGCGGCCCGGCCGGCGTGTTGTTGCCAGCGCCGCTGGGAGAGGCGAAGAGCAGCCCGTGTTTCTCGCACGTCTCCTGCCAGGCCTTTACGCTGCCAGGCCCGTCGGCGGGTGAGATGAACAGAATGAGGCCCGCCGGTTTGTCCTTGGCGACACCCTTCGGAACGAAGAGTTGATATTTCTGCTTGGTCGAATCGTAACCCGCGGGGAGCTTCGCCGCACCTTTGCCGAACCCGCTGCACGCAAATTCCCAGTCGAGGCGCGTCGGGCCGGCGACTTTGCGTTCGGTCTGCGCATTGGCTGTAGTAACCGCGACAAATAACGAACAGAGGACTGCAAATCGGTGTGGCTTCATCGTAATTATCTCGGCAGGTGGGAAGAACGAGCGTTGAAATGATTGTATCTGATTTGCCTTCGGCGATGTTTCAAGTCTAACGAGACCGACAAAAGGCATCTCTCCATCGGAGGCTGAAGCGTAAGCGAGGCATTCAGACTGCCTCGCTTACGCTTCAGCCTCGGAAATCACATTTTGCTTGACGAACTCGTTGCGCCAGCGTTTCGGCACCGTTGCAAAGGCGTGCTCATACGTCGCTTCGAGCGGCAGTTCAACGCAGCCGTCCGGTTCGAGGAACACACGGATTCACCACGGCGTCACTTCGCCTCAGCGCGCGGCCCATTCGAGTTCTCGCGCACAAATTGCATGATCGTCTGCAGCACCAGATCATCCCGGCTGGCAGCCTGGAATAAGATCGTGTTATGGTTGCGGCGATCCACTTTCATGAACTGCGATCGGCATTGATGCTCCATCAGCTTGCGGTGCATCTGCTCGGCCATTTCGGGAAGCAGCGGCAGGTCGTTCTCGGCGACCATCAGCAGAAACGGCGGCAGACCGGCGCGCACGTGCGTCACGGGCGAAGCGGCGCGGCGAGCCTCGGCGCTGTCGCCGAACGCGGGACCGAAGATGTTCAGGCTGATCGGCAAGCCCGGCCCATCAAACACCCGTTTGCGTGGCGGATCGCTCTCGCCTCGCAACGGCGTCATGGATGCCAATCGCAGCGAGTCCGGCGATGAGCCGAACAAGTGCACGTCGGTCTTGCCCGGCGGGATCGCATAGACGCCGCTCAGGCCAACGACGCCCCGGATATCGTTGATGCTTCGCCCCTCGGCTTTGAGATATTGCTCATCGGTCGAAAGCAGCGTGACGAGATGCCCGCCGGCGGAATGCCCGACCAGGAAGAGCTGATTCGGATCGCCGCCATGCTTGGCGATATTGGCGTGCGTCCAGGCGAAGACACGGGCGATATCGCGAATATGCTCCGGGTGTTTGATCGTCGGCGAAAGGCGATAGTTCGGCATGACGACGCCGACGCCCTGTCTGGCCAAGCATTCGCCGACGCTCGAATACAGCCCGCAGCAACGGTTGTCGCCCAACAACCACGCGCCGCCGTGAACGAGCATAACGACGGGGAAGTCAGTGCGACCCTTGGGCAAGAAGAGGTCGAATTTATGCCGTGTTCGATCGAGTTGAGGCCCGTCATAATAGGCGACATCGCGGAGATGCTCGACTTCGCACTCGCCTTTGCCTTGCTTGGTCAAAGGCCGCCAAAGCGTCATGTCGGTAACGCGACAGGCCGACAGCGAAGCCAACATGCCAGCGCATATTGCCGAGACTACCAATGAGGTTCGAAATACCATCGCGCTTTCCTCCCTGATCAACCGAGCGGTATCGGCGAAACGTGGGAGAAAGTCAAGTCGAATTGGATTTGCCTGCCGCTTGCGGCTTAGCGCTCACAGGACGCCATGCGACCGTAAGAACCCGATGCAATAACAACAAAACGCTCACCCCTCGCGCAAGAACGCCAGAGCCACGGGCCGCAGCCGATCGCGATCCCGTGCCGACAATTCGAACCACGGCCGAATCACGCCGCGACAACTCGCCGACCCGCACAGGCAGCGCAGTTGCCAGCCCGCCTCGGCGATGGATGTCGAATAATCCCACGCGATTTGGTCGCCCGCGGCGATATCATGCAGAGCGAACAGTGCCGGTTCGCCGGTAACGAAGCCAGCGTTCGGGTCGCAGGAGTGATTGATGTAATCGTCGAGATTCCCGCCAGCAGAGCACAGCCATTCATCGGGGCCGACTTGCATCGCATGCCAATCGTCGTCCAGTTTATCGCTTGGCGCGATCCAGCCCTGGCATACGACCAGGCATGTCCCGCGGGCGATCGCTTCTGTAGCATAGACGCCACGACCCGTGTTGGGCGTATCGCGGATTTCAAGAGGTGGCGTCGCTGCGGACATATGTGGGATACCATTTAGTTTAGCCGCTCGCCTTTGGCGAGCGCGTGCTGGTTGTTTGCTGTTATTTGCGGAATATCGCCACGTCCGCGCTCGCGCTCGCGCTCGCCAAAGGCGAGCGGCTAAACATATGATACGGAAATACTCTTATGCGAACATTTCTGCTGAACATTGTTCTTGCGACTCTATTCGCCTCACCGACGGTCCACGCTCAAACAACCAGCGAATTCCTGCGCACGAATCCCAAATTTCTCGCCGCGTTCTCCGAGGTCACTGCCAAATTCGCTCCATCGACGGTTCGCGTACAAGCAGACGGCAAGGACACCTACCTCGGCGTCATCATCTCTTCCGACGGCTGGATTCTCACCAAGGCTCACGAGCTTCGCGGCAAAATCACCTGCGTCTTGCACGATGGCCAAAAACTCGACGCGAAACTCATCGGTGTTCACGAACTGAATGACCTCGCCATGCTCAAAGTCGCGGCACGATCGCTCTCCCCAATAACTTTCACGTCGAGCAATGTCATCAAGCCGGGCGCCTGGGTCGCCTCGGTTGGCCAAGCGAAGGAACCCGTCGCCGTTGGCGTGGTCGGCACGGCGGCACGCAAGGTGTACGAGGCCTACCTCGGCGTGCTCGTCGAGACCACGCCGCGCGGGTTGACCGTGCTCAACATCGCGCCGAAGTCCGCTGCCTTCAAAGCGGGGCTGACGCCGAAGGATATTTTGCTGCAGATCGACAAACGAAAACTCGCCAACCCCGACGAATTGATGGA
>SIAQ01000034.1 GCA_009697105.1 Gemmataceae bacterium
GAAGCTGCTCCAGGACCAACACCAGAACGCCACCGCTCGCCGTTGCCATACCGTGACCCGCCATCAGCGAATCATTGGACTCGGAATCAACCTTGCCGAACTCCCTTGTTGTATACCAAGATAGAGATCAAGTAGCGCTGTCGTAGTAGAAGGATCGCTGGGGCTGTTGCCCTAAGATCCGGTCGGGGGCGGGATTGAGCACCTTATCGACGAAATACACGTGGTCCAAATCAGCCCCGAGTGCCCGTAAGCGAGGAATCAGCGTCGTCTCTGCGTCATCCTCAGCATTCAAGATAAGAACGTTATTTGGTTTCTTGGCCTCAATTCTGCCGTTGGGGGATAGGACCTGACCAAGCGAAATAGCACCGGCCAAATCCAACGTCACGAATGATTTGCCTTGGCCAGGATCACCATCGATGATTGTGAGGTTGCCGAGTGGAATTAGGCCTTCGATCAGCCATTGGACTGTACGTGTCCTGAGGTCTTTGGCTCAGGAGATTTCAAGTTTGGGTGGCATGTTCTTCCCCTAGACACGCGGTTTTCTTGCTTCATTCTTCAGGTAGTTAAACACAGAGGGAGGACCCATGCAAACTGAATTTTATTTCCGATGGTGTCCCTCTGCTTGGCGACCCGGATGACGCCTTCGAGGATCTCGTCAATGTCGGCGTGGGAAAGGGCGAGGTCGTACCTTCCCTTCACGCTGAACATGAGGTCATCGAGATCGTTCAGCAGGCTTTCTAGCCTGCCCCCACGGACGACGGCAGGCTGGAAAGCCTGGCCCCACCTGTCAAATCAAGCTGGTCGGACCACTAGCGCGGCGCTCATGGTGGGGCTTGGCCCTGAAGGTTCGTTCGCATCCTTGGTCATTCTCTTGGTCTCCGAGAAAACCTGCTTGCCTTTTCCCATGGGAACCGCAATAATTCCAGCTAACCTAATCACTTGGAGAAGCCATGCTATTCGCTAAATCGATTCTGGTCGCGCAGCAACCCGTGCATTGGGTTCCCGAATCCTTTGAGATGGCCGTCGCCTCGACCATTGTGTTCGGCGGCATTGGGATTGTGCTGGCGATCCTCGGCTTCAAGCTGTTTGATCTATTGACGCCGGGCAAGTTGGATGTCGAAATTCTTGAGAAGCAGAACGTGGCGGCATCGATTCTCGGTGCGGCGATCATCCTGGGCATTTGTCTGGTGGTCTCGGCGGCGATTCGCGGTTGAGGTAATTCGATGATTAGGAAATCGCAGTACGTCGTGCTGGGGTTGCTCGGCGTTGTCGCTGCCCTTGGCACATGTGCTTGCTGCATCGCATATAACGAACGGGTGCCTCACGGTGGCGGCCACGGCGGGGTTCGGCATTCACGCCGCAGTCCGTTCCTGTGGTTCGTCGGCGGTGGTGGGCATTCCGCGGTCGGCGGGGCGCGGCCGGGCACTAACACTGGAACTTCCCGCGGCACCACAGGCACGTCGCGCGGCGGATTCGGGTCCACCAGCGGATCTCACGGCGGCATCGGAGCCTGATCCCATGCAACGCGTCGCCGTCACTCCCCGGCCCGATTGGCAGAAACGCGTCGAGGCCATCGGGTTCGCCCATCACACCAGTGACGACGGCTCACCCTACTGGAACGAGTCGGCTTGTTACCTCTTCACCTCCGCTGAAATCAACGTCCTCGAAGCCGCCACGCTCGAACTCGATAAACTTTGCATACAGGCCGTCGAGCACATCATTCAACACGATCTGTGGGACGAATTTCAGATACCGCCGGCCTACCGCGCCTGGATTCGCCGAAGCTGGGACGAGGAATCGATCAGCATCGTCGGGCGGTTCGATCTTCTCTATGACGGCGTGAACCCGCCCAAGCTCGCGGAGTACAATGCCGACACGCCGACGGCACTCATCGAGGCCGCCATCGCCCAGTGGTTTTGGCTGCAAGATGTGTCGCCCGAATCGGACCAATTCAACTCCCTGCACGAACGGCTGATCGAAGCGTGGAAAGTAGTGAAACGCGAAATCGATACGCCGGTGGCGTTCCTGGCGACACAGAACCACCTCGAGGATTTCGCGACCGTCACCTACCTGCGCGACGTTGCCGAACAGGCGGGGATACGCACGCAGTATCTGCCAATCCAGGCAGTCGGCTGGAACGAAGGCCTCGGTGCGTTTATGGACACACAGGACGAACCGCTCGGATGCGTGTTCAAGTTGTATCCGTGGGAATGGATGCTGCGCGAGGAGTTCGGGTCGCACCTGCCGAACGCCGCGACTCGCTGGTTGGAACCGCCGTGGAAGATGCTTATAAGCAACAAGGCGATTCTGCCGCTGTTGTGGATGCTGAACCCTGGCCATCCGAATCTGCTGCCGGCGTCGTTCGAGTTGATGTCGGGGCGTTGTGTGCGTAAGCCGAAGCAAGGCCGCGAAGGCGCGAACATGGCAATCCTCGACGGCGGCGGCGTGATTGAATCGACCGATGGCGAGTACACGGATGAACCGGTGATTTATCAACAGTTCATGCCGCTGCCGCGCTTCGAGGGACAGACGGCGGTGCTGGGAAGCTGGATGATTAACGGCGAAGCGTGCGGCCTGGGCGTGCGCGAAGACGCCGCCACGATTACGACGAACCTAAGCCGATTCGTGCCGCATCGGATGCTTCCGTCTTAGCCCTTGGTCCTTCGTTGTTAGCGCTTCGTTTACTCGGGACGGAGTCTCATCGCTATGGCGATTGCCACCGACCACGGACAAAATCAAGATGGCCAAGGTGCAGAGCCAGCGCACACTTTCAGCGGTCCTTCACTCGAGTGCGAGCGTGGCGGATGCGCGCAAGCAAAATATGCTGCAATGTGGTAAAATTGGCTCAGGCGTTGAAAAACTCGACGGGGATTACGCACATGTATCGACCGCTGGGCATATTCTGGTTCGCCGTCGGCGTCGGGTTGCTGACGTTGCAGTGGACGATGCCGACGATGGCCGAATATCCAATGATGGTGAATCGTGTGCCACTCGGCGCGCTCGCACTGACGTTGTCGTTTTACAATACGATCCGGTGGCGCATGTTAGCCGCACGAATCGCGGCACGCGAGCAGGAACACGCCGAGCAGGTGAAGCAGCGATTCGGCCACGGACCGATCGACCCGAACTTCGATTTCTCTGAACCGCCGAAGGATACGAAACCGAAATAATATCGCTATTCCGCATCTGCCGCTTGGGGCTGGATCACTAGACCATCCGACGCGAACGCTAAGCCGCAAGCGGGAATCAGGAACGCTCTCATGGACCAAACACCGAACAAGTCGTTTCACCCGATTCACGATTATACGCCACAAACGCCAGAGGAAGACGCACGCAGTTATAGCATCGAGCACTACGTGCAACAGATCCACGAAACCACCAACAAACTGCTGCAAGATAACGCTAACCGTGGCGATGTCAAGTTGCTCAGCGTCGCCTTGCGTGAATTACGTTATTGTTTCAAAATCTTCGCGAATTACCGCCACCGGCCTCAGGTGACGGTGTTCGGCTCGGCGCGGACGCCGCCGGAGGATCCATCGTTTCAGCAGTGCGTCGAATTCTCTCGCCGAATGGCCGAGGCGGGATACATGGTAATTACGGGCGGGGGCAACGGGATCATGGAAGCCGGCCACATCGGCGCAGGCCGCGAGAATAGCATCGGCCTCAATATCCTCCTGCCGTTCGAGCAGCACGCCAACACCGTCATCCGCGATGATCCGAAGTTGATGCACCTGCGCTACTTCTTCACGCGTAAACTTCTCTTCGTCAAAGAGTGCGAGGCCGTTGCCCTTTTCCCCGGCGGGTTCGGCACACTCGACGAAGGCTTCGAGGTGCTCACGCTAATCCAGACCGGCAAGAGCCATCTCTTCCCGATCGTCATGGTCGATGCGCCCGGCAGCGACTATTGGCATCACTTCCTGCGCTTCACCAAGGAAGTGCTACTAAGCCGAAAGCTCATCGCCGAGGCCGACCTGCATCTGTTCAAGGTGACGTATTCGGTCGATGAAGCCGTGGCTGAGGTGCTGAATTTTTACCGCGTGTATCACAGCATGCGTTACGTTCGTGGTGATCTGGTGTTTCGTCTGCATCGCGCGATTAGCGAGGCGACCTTGGAGCGAGTTCGCGTTGACTTCGCCGACATCATCAAGGGCGGCACGTTCGAGTTGACCAACGCGCTGCCTGAGGAATTCGAGGAGGTGGCGCTGGCGGTGCTGCCAAGGCTCAAGTTTCGCTTCGATCGGCACAAGCTTGGGCGGCTGCGGCAGCTGATCGACGCCGTGAATCAGGACTGAAATTGAAGATGTAACGGTTTGACTGAGAGCTGAGAGCTGATAACTAAGCCTGCATCAGCCGATGCAGATACAAATGCACCGGGCCGAGGTTGCCGCCGTAGTTGCCTGCGGTGATGGCGACGACGCCGGGTTGGCAAGCGGCGCGGATGCCGACGCGTGTTGCTTGTTCCACCGCTGGCTGATCGATGCCATCGATGACGAGTTCGTAGACGGCATTGACGTTGTCGGGCAGCTTGGATGCGACCGAGCCACGCAGAGTCGGGCAGTAGGCGTCGTTGGTGCTGGCGCGGAGTTTCTTGTACTTGCTGCCGACTTTGCTGCCGCTGCGCACGATCCCGCCGGGGAACGGCAAGATGACGCCAGGCACCCCGCCGATGGCGAGCACGGCGGCCTCGGCGGCGGCGAGACCAGCCTTCTGCGTCTCGGCGAGAATCAAAAAGTTCCCGCCGCCGACGCCTTTGACTGTACCAAACACGTCCTCGCAGACAAATTCACCGTCCATCACGGGCAAACGCCAATAGCGCCGATCGTTGAGTTTTTTGCTGATCTGATGACCATCGCCGAAGAAACGCAGGTTTCCACCGACGCGAATCGTTTTGCCTTTGACGAGGGATAAGCCGTTATAGCACGCCGTTGTCGGGCAGGTGAGGACGCACTGTCCCACTCGGCTAATGACCGCTTTTTGCAGGGCGTCGCGGTTGAAGGCGAACATTAGGACGCTGACGCCTGGCCGATCGTCGATCGTCTCGTCGGGCCTGAGCGTGCGTTCGATGGCCGCCTCGACATCGCAGCCGATGACCGACGACGCATACCCGGTGACGACTTGCCCAGTCGTGCGCGCCCAACCAGGCGTTTCCGCCGTGATGACGAGCCGAGCGGCGGTCATCGGGAACGCCTCGGCGAAGGTGTCTTCGATCAGAACGTTGTTGATGGTTAGCAAGGCTGGACTCGTCAGTGGTCAGTGGTCAGTAGCACTTTGTACTTTGTATTTGGCAGATCAAGACAACGCCATGCGAACCGATTCGAGGTCGTGGCTTATCTGTTCCTTGAGTGTATCGATGCTTGCGAACGTTTTCGTATCGCGAATTTTCTTAACGAAAGTCGCTGACAGTAATTTTCCGTACAGGTCGCCGGTAAAGCCTAGCAGGTGCACCTCGGTTTTGCGGGCGATTTCGCCGAAGGTCGGGTTCGGGCCGACGTTGGCGGCGGCGGGCCAGGTTGTGCCGTCTACGGTCGCACGCAGTGCATAAACGCCATCGCCTGGCAGCAGCGTCGGCACGTCGTGCAGGTTCGCAGTGGGGAAGCCGATCGTCGTGCCGCGCTTTTGGCCAGCCTCAACCGTCCCGGTAATAACGTATTCCCGACCCAGCAGGGCGGCGACCACGTCCACGCGCCCCGCCAAAAGTTCCGTGCGTACACGACTGCTCGAAACGACGAGGCCTTGCACCTCGCGTGGAGGCAGCAGCGTTAGTCGTAGTTTCGCCTCCGTGCACAATTGCTTGAGTACATCGATGGTGCCCTCGCGGTTTCGACCGAAACCGAAGTTGAACCCTTCGACAAGAGCGGCGGCTCGCAGCTGCGTTAGAATGATTCGCTGGAAGAACTCTCGTGCACTTAGTTGCAACAGCTCGGGGCTTGTACGAAGGATCAGCACATGATCCGCGCCGTGGCGTTGTAATAATGACGCGCGGTCGACTAGCGTGTTGAGCGATGGCCCGACTTTGTCCGGTCGCAACAGGAGCGACGGGTGCGGATCGAGCGTGACGGCGACTGCGGGGCCAGGGATGGCTTGGGCCTGGCGCGACGCTTCTGCCAATAGCGCCTGGTGGCCGAGATGAACGCCATCGAAGTTGCCGATGGTCAGCACCCCGCCCAGGCAGGTATCGGGGAAGGCATCATCAATGGAACAGGTGAAGGTGGCCATGGTGACGAGAGGATTAACCACAGAGGCACAGAGAAAACAATCTGTTAATACCGCCAAACTTGTCTCTATTCTCCGTGTCTCTGCGGTTAAGTTGTTATTGTTCAGCCTGCGACAGCTTTGAGGGCGGCGATGGCGTTGTCGTAGTTCGGGTGGATGCCGACTTCGGGGACGTATTCGCAGTAGGTGATCTTGTTGTTTGCATCGACGACGAAGATCGCGCGCGACAGCAGCGGAATCACCAGGCCCTGAATGAGCACGCCGAAGTTTTTGCCAAACGATCCATTGTGCAGGTCGGAGAGGTTCTGCAGGTTCGTCACGTTCTCAGCCGTGCAGAATCGCTTCTGCGCGAACGGCATGTCGAGGCTGACCGTATAACATGCGACCTTGTCCTTCATGCCGGCGACGGCTTCGTCGAACTTCTTCGTCTGCGCGCTGCAGACGCCGGTATCGAGCGATGGCACAACGCTGAACAGACGCGCCTTCTTCGGCGTGCCGGCGAGCGTGATGGCTTCAAGCGTCGGGGCGGCGCAGGCGAAATCGGGGGCGGCGTCGCCAGCTTTGAGTTGCGGGCCGACCAACGGAAACATCTTGTCTTTGAACTTCACTTGGCGTTCGGACATTGTCTCGTACTCCTATTATTTGCTCGGTATTTTCCAAATCTTCGTAGTAACATTTTTCCGTTCGCGAGGGTAGCCGCGAACGCTAAACGAAGAAACATAAGGCTTAAACTACGGCCATGTCCCTTTATCGTCCAACCTTAACAAACCGGCGACTTGATCTAACGTTGCCCGTGTCTAAAATAGCACAGAAGAACAACCATTACGAAACCACGTTTTTCCACGAAAGGGCTATTTTCATGTTGACCGTTGGCGATCGATTCCCGCAATTCAACGTCGCGGCTTGCACCGGTTTGGACAAGAGCGGCTTGACTAAAGTCAGCAACGACACCTACAAAGGCAAATGGGTCTGCTATTTCTTTTACCCCAAAGACTTCACCTTTGTCTGCCCGACGGAGTTGGTGGAGTTTGGCAAAAAGATCAAGGAATTCAAGGACCGCGACTGCGAACTCGTGTCCGGCAGCACCGACAATGAATACTGCCATCAGGCCTGGCGCAACGCCCATGCCGAACTGAAGACGCTACCCTACGCCATGATCAACGCCTCGAAGCTGGCGTTCGACCTTGGCATCGTGCATCCCGTCGCTAATGCTTGCTTGCGTGCGACGTTCCTCGTTGATCCGGACGGCATGATCCAATGGGCCAGCGCGAACCCGCTGCCCGTAGGCCGTAGCGTCGCTGAGGTGCTGCGCATGCTCGACGCGATCCAGTCGAAGGAACTGTGCCCGTGCGATTGGCAGCCCGGCCAGCCGACGTTGAAGTAATCGAATTCGGTTTGCGTTTAGCGCCCGTGGGATCATGCGAAGGCAAGGCACCCGCGAGCGCTAAACGTAAACAATGCATATTTATTTTTTTCGAGGCACCGCCATGGCACAAGTCAACATGCCGCAGATCGACGCATTGCGCGAAATATTCGGCGAATCGGCGAAGGACATGAAGCTCAATCTCGGCTCGATCGCGTCGAGCGATTTTCTCGATGAGGAGCAAATCTGGGGCGTGTCGCTAGCGTCGGCCTATTTCCTCGACAACCCGAAACTCATCGCAACGCTACTCGCCGACGCCAAGGCGGGCGGTGCGTCCGAAGCACTGATCGAAGACGCCAAGGCGGCAGCGGTATTGATGGCGATGAACACGGTCTATTACCGCTTCCGCCATCTCGTCGGCAAGGAGTCGTACGCGCATCGGCCGGCCCGATTACGCATGTCCTACATGGCCAGGCCGAAAACAAGCAAGGCGACCTACGAACTGATGAGTGTCGCCATCGCCGCCCTGGCCGGTTGTGAGGCGTGCATGAAGAACCACGATGCGAGCATCCTGCAACATGGCCTGTCCGAGGATCACGTTCACGACGCTGTGCGCATCGCCGCTGTCCTGCGCGGTTCCGTCACGGCGCTGGCGACGGTATAATTCTTTCGACGGGGCGACGTTCTTTCCGAGCCGCGACCGTCAGGGAGCGGCCGACTTTGCGCCGTGAGCATCTTGTCGGCCGCTCCCTGACGGTCGCGGCTCGGAAAAGTGCGACATCTCCCTTCGCACATTGTTCGGTAACAACCCCAAGGCGCGCCATGCCGACTGATCGTCCGCCGCGGTTGATTCGGCTGGTTCGACAACCCGACGACCGTGGCGTGGGCGTTTTCGCGATTACCAAGGACGCACGCACGCAATATTATGTCTACTGCGAAATCCGCTGCGACATCGGTGGTCGCGGCTTTGCGGTGCATCGGCTGGGCCTGGCGGAGTTGTATTACGTCCGCATTGGCTCGCCGATTGAATCGTCATGCGAGTGCTTGGGGTTTCTACGCCATGGATACTGCAAACATGTGCAGGGGTTGTCGGCGTTGATCGGTCACGGGTTGTTGTGAGGGTCCTTGGAGATTTCCGTCGGCGCGATCGATTCCGCTTCTTTCTGATGCCGGCGCCAGCGGTCCAGGCCCATGCTCGCCAAGCCCAGCACGACGAGGATTGCGACTTCGATGAGCACCCATAACCAGCCGTCTTGCCGAAGCGAATCGCGAAACGGCGACGGCGGCGGCATTTGACCCGCGTCTTTCGCCTTCTCCTCAAGCACTGGAATCACCGCATAGGCGAGCACCGTGACGATAAACACCAATCCGAAGGCGAGCAACAATAGGTAGATTGGATTGCGAGGTTCCGATTGCTGTGCCATTTGCCGTCACCCTTTGCCGATGTTTCCTATAGCCCGCCATTTATGGCGGGCTATATATATTTCTCTTTACCTAAACCGCAATCTCTGGTAACTTCTCATTCGTCATAATAGAGAAAATAGACAACCACATACTTTCTGGAGATTCACCATGCGCGGCTCCACTGCTGCTCGCTTCGCACTTCTGGGGATGGCGCTGCTCGCGTTCGCGCCATTCGCCCAGGCGATGTGCGGCTACTTCTCACGGCCCATAATCAGCAACATCAAGCAACCGGCGGTACTGCAACCGTCGCAAATCGCGTTTATCACCTGGGATCCGATGACGCAGACCGAGACCGTCACCGTGCAGCCGCGCTTTGAAGGCAGTGCCGAGGACTTCGGCATGGTCATCCCGACGCCCAGCCAGCCGAAGCTGCATGAAATGCCGCGTGACTTTTTCAAGGCTCTCGGCCTGGTTACGCAACCGAAACGGCGGGCCTTTGCTGAGTCGAAGCTGATGCCGCAAATGTTCCAGCGGTTTGGCGGGGAACGAGCGATGCCTGCGATGGCGGGCGGGGCCAAGAACGTCGCGCCCGAGCCGGAGCGCCCGAATACCGTTACCGTGCTCGAAGTCGGCCAGGTTGGTAATCTTGACTACAAAATCATCAAGGCGGGCCGAGCGGACGACCTCTTCCAATGGCTCAAGGACAACAAATACAGCTTCTCCGGCGATGAAGCGACGCTCAACTTCTACGTGCAGAAAAATTACGTCTTCACGGTCATGAAGATCGACACGTTGCAGATGAAGCGAAATAAGGATGGCACGTTCACGGGCGACATCACGCCGACGCGCTTCACGTTCAACTCCGAAAAACTTGTTTACCCGCTCAAGATCACGCAGGTCTCGGTGAAGGACAAGACGGACGCGATGTTCTACGTGCAGGCACCGTATAAAGTCGATCTATCGGGCGACTTCACCTACCAGTACCACTGGGCGTCGACGCTTCAGCAAGTCGCACAAACGATCGGCGAGAACGACCTGATCGAGCCGAATCGCAAATGGCTGCGAACCGCACAGCAGGCCCAGGCACAGCTTTTTGGCCGCCCGAATACGCTGGGCTTCTCGTTCCCGCTCGGCCAGGAGCCGCCCGCCAACAATAAGGGCCATATGCCGTCGCGTCTCGAATGGGCGAAACGATTGACGGCGGACGACATCGCGATTCTGAGCGGCGACCAGCCGTACAGCGAGGCGATCCCGGACCCGGATTTCGGCTTCACGCGGCAAGACTTGAACGACCCGCGCCGCGCCGCCGCCGTGATGAAAGTGATCCAACACCGCCTCGCCAAATACCGCCAGGATCGGCCTCGTGGCTATCTGGTGCGTGAAGGGCCGAAGGAAGACCTCAAGACGCTAGGCGTGTTGAAGGGCCATCTGCAACAGGGACAGATGCTGACGAAGTTCTATCACACGTTCACTCGCGACGAGATGAACGACGACCTGGTGCTCACGCAAGCGAAAATCGGCGACGCAGAAGACACCTCGGAGCATGAGGAACTGCTGCGAACGGTGACGTTTGGCGGCGGTCGTGGCCGTCCCTTCGGCGGGTTGCCCGTTCGGCCCGATCTGCCCGTGCCGCCGATTCCTGGGCGGATTGAGTGAGTATTGCCGTTTAGCCGCTCGCCTTTGGCGAGCGCGAACTTAGTGTTGTCCAGCACCAGTTCCCGCTCGCCAAAGGCGAGCGGCTAAATGGGGCTGTTGTTTGTTGAAACTATCGGTGTTAACGTCAAGATTCAAATTCGCCTGGAGCCGCCGGCATGGATGCCTGTCTCGCCGAACCGCTGCATGTCCGACCACCGTCCGCGTCATCGAGCATTGCGCCAGGTGCGAATTTCGAGCGTTGGTTGACGATCGCCTTCATCGGTGTTATCGTCATTGGGTTGTGTTGGCGGGTCGTTCGCTACCTCGGGCATTTCCCGATCTGGGGCGACGAGGCGATGTTGCTGCTCAATATCCTCGATCGCGATTACGCCGGGCTTACACAACACCTCCGATTTGCCCAGGTCGCACCGCTGTTCTTTCTTTGGCTCGAGCGCACGGCAATTCTGCTCTTCGGGACTTCCGAGGCATCGCTGCACCTGTTTCCATTCCTGGCCGGCATTGCCACTCTGGTGGTCTTCGGGCTATCGATGCGCAAAACGTTTCGACCCGTGATCGCCGGGCTGGCGGTGGCGATTTTGGCCGTGTCGTATTACCCGGTTCGGCATAGCGCGGAAGTTAAGCCATATGCGTTCGACCTGTTCTTCGCCGTCGCATTCGCCGCGCTGACGCTAGGCCGACTGCGCTCGCCGGATCAATCGCGCTGGCTGGCGGGCCTTCTGGCGATGACGCCGATTGCGGTGTTTTCGTCGTATCCATCGGCGTTCGTGGGCGGGGCAGTCAGCCTCGTGCTGCTGCCGTCGATGCTCCGCACGTCGTGGCGAGATCGAATTCTCTTTGCCATGTTCAATATCGCCTTGCTCGGATCGTTCCTGGTTCACTACGCTCTCGTGGGGCAGCAACAGATCGATGTCGAAGAGGCTGTGCGGACGCGCGAATTTCTTCGCACCTACTGGAAGGACGCTTTTCCGCCGGACTCCGTGCTGCATTGGCCTGGCTGGCTTGTCAAAGTCTTCACGGGAAACATGCTCGCCCACCCGATTGGCGGCAACCACTTTGGCAGCAGCGGAGCGTTCGTTCTCGTTCTCCTTGGTTCCTTCGCGCTGGTGCAAACGCGAAATTGGTCGGTGCTCGGACTCTGCTGGCTGCCGTTCGCGTTCAACTTGGTTGCAGCGATTCTTTACAAATATCCCTTCGGCGACAGCGCTCGCATTACACTGCACCTCACGCCGTTCATCTGCATCCTGATGGCGCACGGCATGTGGCAGGCGATCTCGTGGATCCGCTCCGACGATTGGCGCGACCGCCTGCATATCGTGTTCTTCGTGTTCTTCGCGATCTTCGGTGTCGTCGGACTCGTGCGCGATGTCGTGAAGCCGTTCAAGACCGAGCACGACCGCCAAGTCCGTATCCTCGCCAACGATATCGCCGCTGCCACTTCCGCTTCCGAACCGACGTATCTTATGCATGACCGTGATGAGGAATTGCTTGCCGAGTTCCTGTGGTACCTGCGAGTGCGCCCGATCGATCTGCGATGGCGGCGACAGTTCGGCGAGTTGGATCTGAGCGTGAAGTCATGCCGGCTGATACAGTGTGCGCCCGCGCAACCGCCGACCGATCCTGGCATGCCGCTCGCCGGCTGGCGCGTTATCGAAGACACGCTGCGTGACGTCCCGCCGGAGAACCACGAAATGCCGACGATGTATTGCCGTGTGGTGCGATTGGTGCGCGATTGAGGCTGGTTTCCGCTTGCGGCTTAGCGTTCGCAAGGCCATGCGCGAGCGCTAAGCCGCAAGCGGAATACAATACTTGTCGATGCGCTAGGCTCGTTTCCCACGGAGTTTTTCATGTTACGATTCGGCTTTACCATTGCGTCCATTCTCCTTGCACAAAGCACCATTCACGCTCAGCCGCTCTCAAGTGTGCTCATCAGCGCGAGCAAGAACATCAACGTTGGCGAAGGCCAACTCTTTGGCAAAACGCTCACGCCCGATTGCCCCACGCCGTGGTCGATCACCCTCAAGAAACTGCACGGTGGCAAGCAAGAAGGCGTCCAGCTGCTCACGCTCGATAACGGTAAAATGAAGATCACCCTCGTCCCCACGCGCGGCATGGGCGTCCTCAACGTCGTCATGGGCGACCTTCAACTCGGCTGGAAATCGCCCGTCACCGAGATCGTCCATCCCAAGTACGTCAACCTCCAACTTCGCGGCGGACTCGGCTGGCTGGAAGGCTTCAACGAATGGCTCGCCCGCTGCGGCCTCGAAAACACCGGCCAAGCGGGTCAAGACGAAATCGTCAACAACGTCGGCGATAAAGCAACCGTTGATCTCACGCTGCATGGCAAGATCGCCAACATTCCCGCCTCCGAAGTCGTCGTGCTCGTCGATGCCAAGCCGCCGCATCGCATCACCATCCGCGGTATCGTTCACGAAAAGATGCTGTTCGGCCCGAAGCTGGAACTTATCACCGAGTTGTCCACCGAACCTGGCTCGAGAGCTTTTCGCATCGAGGACAAGGTGACAAACAAAAGCTCGCAGCCGCAAGAGTATCAGGTGCTGTATCACTACAACTTCGGCCGACCGCTGTTGGGTGATGGGGCGAAGCTGCATGTGCCCGTGGAGAGCGTGAAGCCCTACAACGCGAATGCGGCCCGAGATGTGAAAACGTGGAACCGCTTCGCCGCTCCGAAACCCGGCTATGTCGAGCAGGTCTACCTGATTCACCCACTGGCGGACGAGGCAGGCACCGTCTCGGTGTTGCTGCATGACCCGAAAGCCGAACGCGGCGTGTTGTTGGAGTACGCGAAGAAACAGTTGCCGTACTTGACCCTGTGGAAGAATACCGGCGCCGATGAAGACGGCTACGTCATCGGCATCGAGCCCGGCGTGAGTTTTCCGAACGCCCGGAAGGTCGAGCGAAAAGCCGGGCGTGTGCCGACGCTCGCCGGTGGCGCGAGCCATACGATGCGGATGGACTTCACGGTATTGACCGGGGACGGTGACGTGAGTCATGCGATTGATCGCATCCGTGACGTGACGACGCGACGAGATGAAAAGGAGTGACCATCAAGACCATGACCAAACGAGGCCCCTGGAAGGTGATCGATTCGCGCGAGGTCTACCGTGACCCCTGGATCGCGGTGCAGATCGACGATGTGATACGCCCCGACGGCAAGCCAGGCACGCATAGCATCATCCACCTCAAGCCGGGCGTTTGCGTCATTGTGCTCGATGGCGACGGACATGTTCATCTCACTGAGGAGTTTCACTACGCTGTGGGCCGTGTGACGCTCGAAGGCGTGTCGGGTGGCATCGATGCGGGCGAAACCGCGTTAGAAGCGGCGAAACGCGAGTTGCGTGAGGAACTCGGCATCGTCGCAAGCCGCTGGACCGAGCTTGGCTGCGTCGATCCGTTCACGGCAATTGTGCTGTCGCCGACGCGATTGTTTCTCGCCGAGGATTTGGCGTTTGGCGAAACGAGTCACGAGGGAACGGAACAAATCCGGCGAGCGCGGATGTCACTGGAGGACGCGATCACGAAACTGCTGGCAAGCGAAATCACGCACGGCCCGACATGCGTGGCATTGTTGCGAGTTTATCATTCGCGGTTTACGTTTAGCGCTCGCATGGCGCCATGCGAGCGCTAAACGTAAACACAATCAATCCTCAAATAGCTTCTCGACATACTCGGTGGGATTGAACACTTCGAGGTCGTCGAGGCCTTCACCGAGACCGACGAATTTCACGGGCATGTCGAGCTTCTGTTTGATGCCAAAGATCGCGCCGCCCTTGGCCGTGCCATCGAGTTTTGCCAAGATGATGCCGGTGCAGGCGATCGTTTTCTTGAAGTTCTCCGCTTGCAGAATCGCGTTTTGACCCGCCGTGGCGTCGAGCACGAGCAGCACCTCGTGCGGAGCACCGGGGATTTGCTTGATGACGATTCGGCGAATCTTGTCCAACTCTTTCATCAGATGCGTCTGCGTATGCAGTCGCCCGGCGGTGTCCACGATCAGCACGTCGAAATTGCGTGCCTTGGTTCTTTCACAGGCGTCATGTGCGACGCTGGCCGGGTCGCTGCCTTGCTGATTCTTGACGATCTCGCAACCGAGCCGTTGACTCCAGATGGTGAGTTGTTCGACCGCCGCGGCGCGAAAGGTATCGCAGGCGGCAACGCAGACGGTCTTGCCCTGGCCCTGACAGTATTTCGCGAGTTTGGCGATCGATGTCGTTTTGCCCGCGCCGTTGACGCCCGCGACCAGGATGACGGTCGGGCCGCTCGGCGCGAACGCGATGCCTTGCGATTCGGCGGTCAGCAACGATCTGAGCTGATCCTTGACAAACGCGACCATCTCGCCGGTGACCTCCTTGTCGAGATAGGCCTGCTTCACGCGCGTCACGATCTCTTGCGTGGCGTAGGTGCCGACATCCGCGAGGTAGAGGCGCTTCTCGAGTTCGTCGAGAAACTTCTGATCGACTCGACCCTTGAAGCTAAAGAGCTGCGCGATGCTGCTAAACAGGCTCCGCGTTTTGGCGAGGCCTTGTTTGATTTTGCTGAAGAGTGCGCCGAAAACCATAGGTGTCTCATCATGCGTTGTTGTTTAGCCGCTCGCCTTGGGCGAGCGCGTCGTGTGCTTCGTTTCAACCAGGTTCCGCGCTCGCCAAAGTCGAGCGGCTAAACGCCCGCAGGCGTTCGAGTTCATCGCGATGGATGGTGCTCGCGCCGACAGCGCGATGGGGTTCGTCGGGGCCATGGCAGTCGCTGCCGCCGGAAATGGCCAGACCCAGTTCGTCGGCCCATTGCCGCAATTGCTTGGCACGGCTTGCCTTGATCGTCGGATATTCGACTTCCACTGCGCCGAGTCCAAGACTGTGCAAATTAGCCAATTGCTCCCTCGTAGAATCATGCGGCGGATGCGCCCACGACGCAACACCTCCCGCGTCACGGACTCGCATGATAGCGTCCGCGACGGGAAGTCGCGTCTTTGGCACCGCCGCCCGGCAATTGTCGCCCAGCCAGCGCTGGAATGCTTCGCGTATCGTGCTCGCCCGTTTGGCACGCACAATCAAGTCGGCAAGATGGCGTCGCCCTAATGCCGTATCGGTAGGCAATGCCGCAACATCCGCCTCGGAGATAGGGACGCCGAGGGCCCGAAGTCTCGCAATCATTTCGTGGAATCGCCCAATGCGATCGATTCGCAGCCGATCCAGCGATTGCGTAAGGGCCTCGTTGTCCACGTCGAAAAAGTAACCGAGCAGATGCAGTTCCTTCCCGCGATACTCCGCCGTGATCTCAACGCCCGAAATGATTTCCAATTCCGACGTCGTCATCAGCCGAGCGCCCGCGATCGCGCCGAGCGTGTCATGGTCGGTGATGGCGATGGCGGATAACCCGCTGCGCTGGGCGAGGCTGACGATTTGCGCCGGCGTATAGCGTCCGTCGCTAAATGTCGTGTGCATGTGCAAATCGACTCGCCCAAAATATCGCGGGCGATGCAGCGCTGCACAAAGTTGCGTGAAGGGTTGATTGGTCATCGGTCCGTGGTCCGTGGTCCGTAGTCCGTAGTCAGTAGTTTCAAAATACCCTCCAATGCCTTCCAACGGACTACCGACCACGGACCACTGCCTACGAAACCAATGACGCTTCGCGTTTTAGCCGATCGAGTACGCCGTTGACAAACGCGGACGAATCCGCCGTGCCGTAGCGGCGGGCGAGTTCAATCGCCTCGTCAAAGGCGACGGCGGCCGGCGTGTCATTCATGTGAAGCAATTCGAACGCGCCCATCCGCAGCACGTTGCGATCCACCGTCGTCATGCGCGAGATTCGCCAATTTTCGGCGGCGGCGGCAAGCTTCGTATCGATGTCTTTGAGATGCGCGTCTACGCCATCGTAGAGTGCCAAACAAAATGCGCGTATTGTCGGCTCAGCCAGGCGATCCCCTACGAACTGCTCCAACGCAGTCCGGCTGATCTTCGCATTGTGGTCACGCTGAAATAGCAACTGCAACGCAACTTCTCGTCCCCGCGATCGCCGAGCCATGAATCACCCTTCCCAAAAATGTCTCACACTCCATCTTAGCAAGGTATGCCCACGCGGACGAGACAATCCGGCACGGAACCTCGAATGCGGCCTCGAGCTAACTCCTGGGCGACCTGTCCAAAATCGCCCAGGTGACGAAGCCGGCGGCAGCCGATCCATCGAATCACTCAATAATTGACGTGCCCCTCAAAAGTCGATTTCCGAGACTGAAGCGTAAGCGAGGCGGCCTGAATGCCTCGCTTACGCTTCAGTCTCCGACGGAAATTCGACTTTTGAGGGGCGGGTTAATTGTGATGTGCCCCTCAAAAATCACAACACTCGCGTTCCCAGGCTTCTGCCTGGGAACGCACGACTCGCAAGGCTCCGACTTGCTTAGACAGCTCGTTTCCTGGATATTGCTCAGGAATGATCGAGGCAGAGCCTCGATGGTAGTGCGTTCCCAGGCAGGAGCCTGGGAACGAGGGAGAAATGTGATTATTTGTTTTTTGAGGGGTGCGTCAATTGCGGTTGAATTGGTTGTTGATTGAACGGTATTGGGCTTTTGTCCGTTGTGCTCCAGCACGGGCTGACGGTGAAAAACATTCTGAGCGTATACAATGCCCGCAGATCATTTGTTCGCCGAGAAACCTGTCGCACCGAAGGAGCCTCCGCCGTGTCTGCGCATTCCACAGAGAGCAACATTCGCCCTGAACCCGATCGTGAGCTGGTCGCCGTCGCGGATTACGTTTGTCATACGCCGATCTCCAGCGACGAGGCTTACGATACCGCTCGTTACTGCCTGATGGACAGCCTGGGCTGTGCGATGCTGGCGCTGCAGTATCCTGCCTGTCGCAAACATCTCGGGACAATCGTGCCCGGGACGATCGTCCCGGGCGGCGTTCGTGTACCGGGGACGAGCTATCAGCTGGATCCGATCAATGCGGCCTTCGACATCGGTTGTACGATCCGCTGGCTGGACTACAACGACACCTGGCTGGCGGCCGAGTGGGGGCATCCCTCCGACAACCTCGGCGCCATCCTCAGTGTCGCCGACTATCTCTGCCGACGGCCCCGCGATGCCCGACGGCTGACGATTCGAAACGTGCTGACGGCGATGATCCAGGCCCACGAGATTCAAGGCGTGCTGGCGCTGGAGAATAGCTTCAACCGCGTTGGACTCGATCACGTGATCCTCGTCAAAGTCGCCTCGACTGCGGTGGCGACAAAGCTGCTCGGCGGATCCCAACGCCAGATCGTTGACGCCCTGTCGCATGCGTTCATCGATGGCCAGAGCTTGCGCACCTATCGGCACGCGCCTAACGCCGGGCAGCGCAAATCCTGGGCCGCCGGCGATGCGACGAGCCGAGCGGTGCGGCTCGCGCTCTTGGCGTTGCAAGGCGAACCTGGTCTGCCCAGTGCGTTGACGGTTCCGAAGTGGGGCTTTCACGATGTGCTGTTCAAGGGCAACCCGCTGAAGCGTTCGAGGCCGTATGGCTCATACGTCATGGAAAACGTGCTCTTCAAGATCTCGTTCCCGGCTGAGTTTCACGCTCAGACCGCGGCAGAATGCGCGATGACACTACATCCGCTCGTTAAGGATCGGCTCGACGAGATCGACCACGTCGTGCTGACGACGCAGGAGTCGGCGGTGCGGATCATCAGCAAAACGGGACCGTTGCACAACCCAGCCGACCGCGATCATAGCTTGCAGTACATCGTGGCGATCCCATTGATTTTTGGCCGGCTGACAGCGGACGATTACGAAGACGCCGTTGCGAAAGACCCCCGAATCGATGTGCTGCGTGCGAAGATGCAGGTCGTGGAAGATGCCCGCTACACCCGCGAATATCTGGAATCCGACAAACGTTCGATCGCCAACGCGGTGCAGGTGTTCTTTAAGGACGGCACATCAACGGAGAAGGTCGAGGTCGAGTATCCCGTGGGCCATCGCCGCCGTCGAACCGAGGGCACCCCGCTGTTAATGCAAAAGTTCGCCGCGAACCTGGCGACGCAATTGAAGCCCGAGAAAGCGAAGGCGATCCTCGACCTGTGCGCGGACCGGCAGCGACTGGAAGCGACGCCGGTGGATGGGTTCATGGCGATGTGGGTGCGGGAGTGAGATTCATTTCCTCGTTTAGCGCCCGCACGATGCCTCGCTTGCAACGGTATCGTGCGGGCGCTAACAACCGATCCCCATCCTGCCCCGCCCGCTTATCTTTTCCGCAAAACCACCCAGGTTCCGCGGTCATCTCCAGCTTGTTTGTAATCCGTCCATTTTGGTAGAATCCGCGCAGTGTGTTCATCTCGCGCAGATGTTGCGCGACCGGAACACGTTGGGATGGAACCCAGGGTCGGTCTCTGGCCGATCCGCTTGTGTGCGAGTGTACGGATATGACTCGGCCCTCTTTTCGCTTGCCGGTTTCGGAATTCCTTACCGTGCTCGGTCTGTTGCTCGGCGTTTGGCTGATTAACAGTACCTTCCAGCACGGTATCGATACGCCGAATTACATTCTGCTTTTCATCGGCGTGCTGGACATTCTGCTTTGCTTCGCGATCTTCAGCCAAATGCTGCGGAAAGAGCTGCGCAAAAGCGATGGCCTGCCGCGTGGTTATATCATCGGCGCGGCGGTGCTCTTGGCGAGCTTCCTTGGCTGGAACTTCGCTGTCTTGCTGGACGCCGATCGGCTGCGGGCTGAGCAAGTTGAACTGCGCGAACACGATCAACAACTCGTCAAGCTCGAAGAGTCGCTACGGCACTTCGTGGGCGTCGTGCCAGCGCTGAACGGCGCGGGGGATCGCAACGCTTGGCAGATCAATTACGACAATTACGCTCGACTTAACGATCAACTTAAGGCGTCATTCCGCGAACGCGCTGCGTGGGACAAGGAGCTTTCGCGCATCAACGATCAGGTGGGGATGATGCATAAATCGTTCAATCTGCTGCTCGGACAACCGACGTTGGACCAGCGTATCAAATGGCGCGACGACTTCCTGCAAGCCCGCGAGCGCGCCGACCAACAGGTGGACGCTTTGCGTGCGGAGCTTGGGACGACGTTGCGTGATCTGGATCGGCTGTATCGCGCCCGTTGGCATTCTGTCGCTGCCTCCGCACTGGTCGGCGTGGCGCTGTTGCTGGGCGGCGTGCTGTTGTGGCTGTTGTTCGATCGCGAATTGCGTCGCTCAAGCATAAAGCTCGCCGAGGTGACCCAAAGCGAGGCCCGCTTCCGCTCGATGGCGGAGTACCACTCAAACGCCGTCGCCGTGCTCGATCGCGCGGGCATCATTCAGTACGGCAACGGCGTCTGGTCGTCGGCGTTCAACTACGATCAGGATGAATTGCTGGGCCGCCCGCTGCTCGAATTGATTCATGACGAGGATCGCGCACGTGTCCAGCGCGTACTGGAGACCGATACGGTCGAGCCGCCGTTGGCCTGCCGACTCAGCACTGACTATGGCGTGTGGCATGACGTGGAGTTGGTGTGCCATGATCGCGACGGTGTGAACGCGTATGTCGTGGAGCTGCGCAACCTGCGTCAGTCGCATGACGTGCCGATGCCGACGCATGACGCCAAGCAGTCCGAGCCGATGACGCTCGAACATCTGCCAACGCTGGCGTATTTGGTTGATCCCACGACGAAGCAGTTTGCATCCGTCAACAACCTTCCGGCCACAGTGTTTGGGTCCAGTGCGGACGGCAAACAGGCGGTCGAGCGGTTTCAAGCTGCGCTGCATCCGGACGATGTCGCGCTCTTCACGAGCCTACCGACTCGATGCACGAACGGCAGCAGCACCGACGAATTCCGCCTTCGTGATGCCGACGGACAGGAGCAATGGTTCCAGGCCCATCACCGCCTGATGCCGAAACAACAGGACGGCTCGCAGTTAATCGTCGGCGTGGCGTTTCCGATCGACACGCGTAAATCCTCGGAACGGCGGATCGTTGAACTTGAGCGCGAGTTGGCCAAGGTGCGCGATCGCGAATCGGTCGCTCAGGATCAGCTGCGCCGCAATTCCTGGCTGCTCAACACCCATCAACAGGCCAACAGCGAGGGTCTTCTCGTTCTCTCCCGTCGCGGCGAGGCGCTGTCGTGGAACCCAGCATTCGTACGCCTGTGGAAGCTGTCCGAAGAAATTCTCACAGGGCATACTTGGGAAACGATCTCGGCACATATGGAATCGCAAGTCGAGACCGGCTGGTACGACTTCCGCAGGACGGCGCAAGGTCGCGGCTCTTCCGACGCGGACTCGACCTGGGAGATGCAACTCGAAGGCGGCCGCGTGCTCGAAGTCTATGCCCAGGCGTTACGCGATGCCGATCATCCCAGTGGCGCGCTGCAGTTTCACTTCCGCGATGTCACGAATCACCGCGATCTTGAAACGAAACTGCGCGATCATCAGGATCAATCACGCAGTTGGCAGAAGCGAGCCGACGATTACGAAACCGAGAAAAGCACGTGGGAAACCAGCCAATGCGAAGCCGAGAAAAAGCACAAACAACTCGAGAGGCAACTTCGCGAACACGAGAGAAAACACGCTGAATTCGAGGCCGCCTTGCGCGATCGCAATAATGATCGGGATGAATTGGAAGCGTCGCTGCGCGATCATCAGGAACGGTTGCATCAGTTTCACCGAGAGCACGAGGCTGACTCCGCCACGCTGCAAGCTGGCAAGCAGACCGCTCGCCGATTGGCCACCGGCGTCGCCCATGAGATCAATGGCATCCTCTCTGTCGTTCTCGGCAATACCGAGGTACTGCGTGAGAACCTGCCGAAGGATCACATGGCTCAGAATTATGTCTCAGAAATTCGCGGCGCCGCCGGTCGTGGCGCGGAACTGACGCAATCGCTGCTCGGCTTCAGCCGCAACCACCTGATGCAGATGAAGCCGCTCGATATTAACGAACATCTGATCGGGATAGAGGACAAGCTGCGGGACGCGCTTGGCTACAACGTGCAGTTGAGTCTTGAGCCGGCAAGCGAATCGCTCTGGGTAAAGACCGATATCGATCCCATGGAGCAAGCAATACTGAACCTGGTTGCCAGCCAACGACACAACCTGCCGACGGGCGGCGGCGTCATCATTGAGACCGAACGTGTGAACTTGGACCGCGATCAGCTCACGCATTCCGACATGGCTCCAGGCTATTACGTCCGCATCCGTCTGACCGACACCGGCAAGGCGATGGAGGATGACGTTCGCGCCAATGTCTTCGAGCCGTACCATTCGCTGTGCGAGGGCCACAAGGGCGATCTGTCCTTGGCGACCGCTTACGGGACGATCCGGCAGAACGGCGGCTGCGTCGAGATCGAACGCGACCCCAACAACGGCAACTCGTGGAGCCTGCTCCTGCCCGAAACCCGCGAACGCCCACAGAACGATGCCCAACCGCTTCGGGCGAGTGCGTGATTCCCGCAGCACCGCTTGCGGCTTAGCGCCCGAAATATCCCTCGTGAGCGCTAAGCCGCAAGCGGCAATTTCACCCCTTCATCACCAGCCCGCGGAAATATTCCATCGTTCGCCGCATGCCTTCCTTGCGATCGACCTTCGGCTCCCAGCTCAACAGCGATCGCGCACGTCCGATGTCCGGTTTGCGCACTTTCGGATCGTCCTGAGGCAATGGGCGGAATTCGATCGCGTTTTTGCCCGCTGATAATGCTACGATCTCCTTGGCGAAATCCAGAATGCTCACTTCGTTCGGATTGCCCAGATTCACCGGTTCGTGAAACTCGCTCATCAGCAAGCGAAAAATGCCATCGACGAGATCCGAGACGAAGCAAAAGCTGCGCGTCTGCGAGCCGTCGCCGTAGACGGTCAATGGTTCGCCGCGTAACGCCTGGCCCATCAAGTTGGGCACGACTCGGCCATCGTCCAGTCGCATGCGCGGGCCGTAGGTATTGAAGATGCGGACGATGTGCGTGTTGAGTCCGTGCGTGCGGTGATAGGCCATGGTCATGGCCTCGGCGAAGCGTTTGGCCTCGTCGTAGACGCCACGGATGCCGATCGGGTTGACGTTGCCCCAGTAGTCTTCACGTTGCGGATGGCGTTCGGGATCGCCGTAAACTTCGCTGGTGCTGGCGAGGAGATAGCGTGAGCCTTTCGCTTTGGCCAAGCCGAGCGAGTTGTGCGTGCCGAGCGACCCGACCTTGAGCGTGGCGATCGGGTGTCGCAGATAATCGACCGGGCTGGCGGGCGAAGCGAAGTGGAGGATGCAGTCGATTGGGCCGTCAATCTCGATATGGTTCGAGATGTTGTGCCGAAGAAACGAGAACTTGGGGTTCGCCTGTAAGTGTTCGATGTTGACCGGATTGCCGGTGATGAAGTTGTCCATGCAGACGACTTCGTGCCCTTCGGCAAGAAAGCGTTCGCAGAGGTGAGAGCCGATGAAGCCGGCGCCGCCGGTGATGAGAGTTCGCATCGAGTGATTCCTTTCGTCGGAAGAAGTTTCAGTACATTGTATATCTGCGCGAGGCCACAATTTCCAATTGTCTATTCTCCGAATTCACCCGCCATTGAAGGCGGGTGACCCGTGAACCCGTTGTCAATGGCGGGCGAATTGGAAGCGATTGCCGTTCCGGTTGGGCAGGATATGCTGAGGGTAAGGAATTATCCGTTCAATGAGTGGAGAGGTGAAATCTAATGGCGACACGACCCTTACGGACATTCACGGTGTTGCCCAACCTACCCAGCGAGCTACAAGGCCTCCAGCACATATCCTACAACCTGTGGTGGTGTTGGGATCACGACGCGATCTCCCTATTCCGGCGGATCGACGAAGCGAAGTTCGAGCAAGTCGAGCATAGCCCCGTCAAACTGCTCGCAACCATCGGTCAAGATCGGCTTGACCAGTTGCGCGATGACGAAGGCTTCATGGCCCATCTCAATCGTGTCTCGGAATCGCTGAAGCGCTATCTCACGGCGTCGACCTGGTTTCACGAAACCTACATCAAAAAAGACGAACAGCCGGAAGTCGCCCTTGATCGCTATCGCATCGCCTATTTCTCTGCGGAATTTGGGCTGCATGAGAGCGTGCCGATTTACTCCGGCGGTCTCGGGCTGTTGGCGGGCGATCATCTGAAATCCGCGTCGGACCTTGGCTTGCCGTTGACGGGCGTTGGGTTGATGTACCGCGAGGGTTATTTCCGCCAATACCTCAACGTCGATGGTTGGCAGCAAGAACGTTATCCGGAGAACGACTTCTTCAACCTGCCGCTCGTCGCTCAATGCAAGCCTGATGGCTCGCCGTTGTTGGTGAGCGTCGCACTGCCTGGGCGGGACGTTTGGATTCGCATTTGGCATTTACAGGTCGGTCGTGTGCCGTTGTATCTGCTGGATACGAACATTTCGCAGAACAACCCAGATGATCGTCAGATCACCGCGCGGCTGTACGGCGGCGACCACGATATGCGCATCCGCCAAGAGATGGTGCTCGGCGTCGGCGGCATCCGCGCGTTGCGTGCGCTGGGCAAGATGCCGTCCGTCTGCCATATGAACGAAGGTCACTCGGCGTTTAGCGGCCTGGAGCGCATTCGGCTGATGATGGAAGAGCACGGCCTGGATTTCGCCGCCGCCCGCGAGGCCGTCGCTGCGGGAACGTGCTTTACGACACATACGCCCGTGCCCGCGGGTAACGACGTGTTTGCCCCTCAACTTCTGCAGCATTACTTCTCAAGTTATTTGGCGAGCCTGCAGATAAGCTGGGATGACTTCATCGGTTTGGGTCGCCAGAATTCCCGCGATCAGAACGAGCCGTTCTGCATGACCGTGCTCGCTATCCGCCTTTCCAACATCAGCAACGGCGTGAGCAAGCTGCATGGCCGGGTCTCACGCAATATGTGGAATGCGATCTACCCGAACCTGCCCGAGAACGAAATCCCAATCACCTCCATCACAAACGGCGTGCATACGCGCACCTGGATGGCGGCGGATTTTTCACTGCTCTATGACCGCTACCTCGGCACGAACTGGGAACAACGTCCGACCGATCACTCGATCTGGAAAAAAGTCGACAACATCCCCAACGCCGAGCTCTGGCGCACCCACGAACGCCGCCGCGAACGGCTCGTCGTCTTCGCGAGGCAGCGCCTGCACGCCCAGCTCGAACGTCGCGGCGCCACGCCGTCTGAAATCGCGAGGGCCGACGAGGTGCTCGATCCCGAAGCGCTGACCATCGGCTTCGCCCGCCGATTCGCCACCTACAAGCGCGGTACGCTGATCTTCCGCAACATCGAACGCCTGGCGGCGATTCTCAACAACAAAGATCGCCCGGTGCAGATTATTTTCGCCGGCAAAGCGCATCCGCGTGATCACGGCGGCAAAGAGCTAATCGCCGAAATCGTCCACGTCTGCCGACGCCCCGAGTTCCGCCGACGCATGGTCTTCCTCGAAGATTATGACATCAACGTCGCCCGATTCCTTGTCCAGGGCGTTGACGTTTGGCTCAACAACCCGCGTCGGCCTCTCGAAGCCTCCGGCACGAGCGGCATGAAAGTCTGCGTCAACGGCGGCCTTAACCTTTCCGTCCTCGACGGCTGGTGGTGCGAAGCCTACACCGGCGACAACGGCTGGGCCATCGGCGCCGGCGAAGAATATTCCGACAACGACCGCACCTATCAAGACGATGTCGAAAGCCGAGCGATCTACGACATCCTCGAACAGGAGATCGTGCCGCTGTACTACAATCGAACCGCCGACGGTTTGCCGCGCGGTTGGATCAATTACATGAAGAACACGATCAAGACGGTCTGCCCGATGTTCAACACGCATCGTATGGTGGAGGAATACACCAAGGTCAGCTACGTCCCGTCCGCGCTGCGGTTTTCGCATCTCGCCGGTGCGAATCTCAAGTCAGCGACCGATCTGTCGAATTGGCGGCGGAAGCTGGTGCGCGAATGGCCTCAAGTTCGCGTCGAGAATATCGACGCCAACGGCAAAGACGCGATGCACGTCGGTGCTGAGTTCGACATTACCGCCCGTATTCATCTTGGCGGTCTCAGCCCAGACAACGTCGAAGTGCAACTCTTCCACGGCATCATCGACAATGCCGGCGAGATTCCGCAGCCCGCCACCATCGCCATGATCGCCAATGCCGACCGTACCGGCGCGACCTGGAGCTACAAAGGCAAAATCCGCTGCCAATCGAGCGGCCAATACGGCTACACGGTGCGTGTCTTGCCGTTCCACACGAACCTCGGTAACGCCTTTGAACCGGGCCTAGTCTGTTGGGGATAGGCGTATGCATCGTCCGAGCCTGAGCGCCCTTCGCCGGCGCTCAGGCTCGGACGATGCAAGTTATTGCTGACAATCTCGAAAGGAATCAACCATGAGCGAAACAAAAGGTAAGGGCAATTACAGCACTTACCAGCAAAAAATCATCAAGCGCTACTACGACAATGCCGACTCGATCGGCTTGCAGCGTCTTTCCGAACTCGTCGGCGAGATCTATCTCGCCGAAGGCAAGAAGAAGCAAGACAAAGCCTGGGAAGCCGCCGACAACGCCATGCAGAAGCTAGGAGTTGCGGCGTCGCGCATCGAGCATCTGTTGCAGAAGCGCGACCCGACCCTCGTCGCAGAGCTGGTGCGCGAGCTGACAGGAAAGCAGGACTGAAAGCGCGTGATTGATGCGGGGTAATGCCCAGGTCTCCGAGATTTTCACGCTCGAAGGGCGCGACAAAGCCAATTCGCAGGGGAGCGCTGTCGTTTCGCGCTCCGCTGCGAGTCGCGGTAGAACACGTCACACTCGCGGTTCCCAACCCTTTTGATATTCGCGCGACCAGAATTGCGTCGCCGGTTTGTCGTTGACGATGCTGCCGTCTTTGGCGTTGCACTGAATGACGCGGCCGGTGCGCTGAGCGATGTTGCCGAGGTGGCAGAGTAGGGTGCTCTTGTGGCCGTCTTCGATTTCGCTGTTGAGTCGGCCGCCGTTGCGGATGGTGCCGAGGAAGTTGGTGAAGTGCGGGCCGTCGCCGCCTTGTACCTTTTCGCGGCGGACTTCCTTGCCAGCGGGGTCGTAGATCGTGTAGCTGGTATCGGACAAAGCTAGCGTGCCGCGTTCGCCGTGGAAGAGCACGTGGTACGGTCGATTGGCCTGTCGGCTACAGCTGAGGCCTTCCCAGGTAATCTGCTTACGCCCCTCGAACTCGTAGCTGACCATATGCGTATCGGGCGTCTCCTGGTCGTCTTCGAAGCGATAACGGCCGCCGGAGGAATGGACGCGCGTTGGATAGTTGACGTCGAGGCCCCAACGGCAGAGGTCGAGCATGTGGATGCCGTTGTTGCCCAGTTCGCCGTTGCCCCAATGCCAGAACCAGTGCCAATTGTAATGGAGATAGTTGGTGCGGAACGGGCGATGCGGCGCCGGGCCTTCCCAGAGTTCGTAGTTGAGGTCCTTCGGCACGCCGGCCTCTTTACCTCGGCCAATGGTCGGGCGATTGGATTGATACCAGCTTTGGGCCAGATAGACGCGGCCGATGGCACCCTTGTGCAACTCATCCATGCAGGCGATGACGCCGGCGTAGCTGCGGCGCTGATTGCCCATCTGCACGCGGCGGTTGTGTTTGCGTGCGGATTGCACCATCAACTCGCCTTCGCGCGGATTGTGGCTACACGGCTTTTCGACGTAAACGTGTTTGCCCGCCGCACAGCCGAGGATGGCCGCCGGGGCATGCCAATGATTGCAGGTGGCGACGACGAGGATGTCAACGGTCTTTTCGTCGAGGATGCGGCGGAAATCGGTCACGGAGCGAGGAGCGGCCCGACCAGTCGCCTTGGCGACCGCCGCCGCGGCGCGTTCGGCGCGGCCTTGATCCGCGTCGCAGACGATCGACACTTCGACGTTCGGTTGGCCGGCGAACGCCGTTGCCAAATAGGTTCCGCGGCCGCCAGTGCCCATAACGCCGACGACGAGCCGGGTGTTGGCGCCGTTGGGTTGAGCCGCGGCACTGGTTTGGTTCAGCGCGAGCGCGCCAGTCGCAGTCGCCGCGACCGTCACCATTTCACGGCGATTGAGTAGGATGGTCATTGCGAATTCTCCGAGGAGAGGTTGTAATTGAGTTACGTCATCCTATCCGATTGTTTGCGGAACGGGGAGGAAAATGTGCTGGTATTTTCTGATTGCGTTGAAACAAGTCCGACCACGGCATCGATGACCCCGTCGCTCGTCGCCTCTGTCGCTTCGGCGGTGATTGGAAAACCGAGCGTGCGGATGTCGGCCGATGTCACGCTGCTGATACTGACGAGCTTGATCTCGCCCAAATGTATGCGCTGCTGACAGGTTTCATCGAGCTGACTCAGGAATCCCTTGGCGATGTTGGAACTCGTCAGTGTGACGAACTCGATCTCGCCGCGGCGTAGGGCGTTCATCACCTCTTCGTCGGTTTCGATGACATCGATCTGCGAATAAACCGCGATTTGCTCGACCGTACAAACCACGCTAAGTTGCTGCCTCAGTACGTCACGACCACGATCCGCGCGGGCCAAGAGCACGCGCTGGCCTGGCCGGATTTTCGTGAGCAGTGCGGCGGCCAAATCCTCCGACTGATACCGCGTCGGCACGAGGTCCGGTGTCAAGCGGTACTCGCGCAACGTGTCCGCTGTGCGCGGGCCGATCGTCGCAAGCTGCAAATGGCCCAGGGCACGCAGATCTCTGCCGGTTTGCTGAAGGCGGCCGAGAAACGCATGCACCCCATTAGCGCTGGTAAACACTAGCCAATCGTAGGCGAGCAGATTGTGAATGGCGTCATCGACGGGTTTCCAGTTGGCTGGCTCGCGCACCTCGACGATGGGTAAGAGGAACGGCACGGCGCCGAGATCGATCAAACGGTCGATCATGCCGCGCGCCTGATGCCTTGGCCGAGTGACCAAGACTCGACGGCCGAACAGCGGGCGACGTTCAAACCAGGCGAGGTCGTCGCGCCGGGCGACGACGGGACCGACGATGATGAGCGCCGGCGCGGTGAATCCTTCCTCGCGCGTCCGGCGCGGCAGGTCGGCGAGCGTCGTCACGAGCGTCCGCTGGATGCCGAGCGTGGCGTTCTGCACGACGGCTGTCGGTGTCGCGGGATCCTTGCCTTCGGAAAGAAGTGAGGCGACGATTCTTTCGATGCGTGACATACCCATGTAAAGCACGAGCGTACCGGGAAAACGCGCCAGGGCATGCCAATCGAGCATGCTTTCGGGTTTGTTGGGATTTTCATGACCGGTAACAAAGGCGACAGCGCTGGCACAGGCGCGATGCGTTAGCGAGATACCTGCGAACGCGGCAGCGCCGAGCGCGGCGGTGACGCCCGGCACGATCTCGAATGGGATGCCGGCTTTCGCCAAAACCTCGGCCTCTTCCGCACCGCGACCGAAGATACACGGATCGCCGCCTTTGAGCCTCACGACGCGTTTGCCCGCCAGGGCGGCGGCGATCATCGTCTCGTGAATCGGCACAATACGTTCGTCATGGCTTGGCCCCAGTTCCGCGACGCAGCGTCTCTCGGCACGCGCCGGCGCGAAATCCAACAACCACGGCGAAACGAGCTTGTCGTACAGCACCAAGTCAGCCTGGCGTAGACACTCCGCAGCGCGCAGCGTCAACAACCCCGGATAACCAGGGCCGGCGCCGACCAAATATACTGTTGGGATCTTTGGCATGATATTATGGTTGAACGAATGATGCCTCGTTTTGTTGTGTTCCGCTTGCGGCTTAGTGCTCGGAATATCTCATTCGGTTCATTGTACAATACCATGAGCCCAGAGGTTCGGAGTACCTCACCGCTGGGCTTACAGATCTCTTTTTTTGTTTCTTTGAATTTGATTCGTATTTCGAGTTTCGGTTTTTGGATTTACTTTCATATGATTTTGGGAAAGGATAATCGACACGTCTATCGTCGAAGGATCGTCATGGTCAGCGGTGAGATTCAAATTCGCGTTCGCTATGCCGAGACGGATCGCATGGGGCTACTGCACCATGCCAACTATCTGGTATACTTTGAACAGGGGCGCACCGAGTTGCTCCGCGACCAGGGCTTTACGTATCGCGATATCGAGGACCAGGGGTTCTACCTCGTTCTGACGAAAATCCAAGTCCGCTACAAAAGCCCCGCGTACTACGACGACCTCCTGACTCTGCGAACGACCGTCGTGCGGACGACGCTGGTCAAGATCGAACACAGCTATGAATTGATGCGCGACGGCGTCGTCCTTGCCGATGGCGAATCGACGCTCGGGTGCGTCGATGCCAATGGGAAAATTCAAGTGTTGCCGGAAAGCCTCGGCGGCAAGCCCGTTTAGCCGTTCGCTTTTGGCGAGCGCGGACGTGGCGTTTCGATGGAATGGGCATTGCGTTCGCGCTCGCCAAAGGCGACCGGCTAAACCAAAACTTTGGAACAGGAAGCAATATCGTGCGTCCACTACTGATTCGCCTGTTCATGCCGATATTACTCTGTTCGCTGCCGAACTTGGCGGCGGCGCTGGTGCTCATCTGCGTGCCGCGCACCGCTCTCGAATATTTCGCGAAAAATTTCTCGCTGATGGACGCCCTGATCGTTGGCGGTGGGAGCTGTCTGTACAGCATGCAAATGGTGCTCTGCTTCAAATCGCTGCGCTGGAACGGCACGAGCTTCGACGACGGGGCGGACCGCTGGCTTATGAACCTCGCTCAGGCAGCGGAATGGTTCCCGATGCTCGGCCTCATCGGCACGGTCACGGGCATCCTCGAGGCGTTCTCCAAACACGGCGGCACCGGCTCGATCCAGCCTGCTGTCATCGCCCCGGCCATCACTGCGACTGGCGCCGGGCTGTTCATGGCCCTCATCAATATTCTGCCGAGCTGGGTCGTCATGCTCGGCCGCGACCTGATCCTCCTGATGAGCGGCGTCAAACCGCAGCTGCCGGGAGAGCATCACCCATGATGCATATGCCTCGCCGAAACGTGACGCGGTTTTTTATCCCGTTGATCGACGTGCTGATCCTGCTGTTCTGCATCTTCCTGTTGATGGAGTTCAACAGCGGCGCGGAAGCCGACATGCAGACCGAGAAAGTCGCCGAGCAAACGGAGACGATGGAAGACCTGAGCGGGCAGCTCAATCGCCGAATCAAGGAGCTGCAAAAGTTCGAGGAGCTTCGCCCACAGCTTGTGGAACTGGAGAAGCTGCGCGAGGAGGTCGATCGCCTGCGTAATCAGGCCCAGCGGAATATGCAGCAGCAAGCGTACGTTCGGATCATCGATATCAACCCGAAAGACGGATCGATATCGTTTTTCGACGATAGAAACCCGAAGAATTCGATCGTGCAGGTCGCGAATATCAAATCCGCTCAGGGCCTGATCGATCGGCACAAAGCGGAAGCGGGCAAGCGCGAAATGTACTACTACTTCATGTACCCACGCCAGCGCACGATCTATCCGCTGTTCGGGCAGGAGCAGGAATACAAGGTCTGGTTCAAGAACGTCGCGAATTCGCTGGTAAAGGTGACGCCATGATCTTCGCGCAATCGCTGTTCGATTTCGGTTTGCAGGAAGGAATGCTGTCGATCGTGCGCGCCATCGCGGCGATCGGCGGGGCCATCGTCGGGTGGTTCGCCGGCGACTTGCTGACACGTCTACTCTACCGTATCTCATTCAAAGGCGCGACGCCCGGATCGCTGCTGCTCGTGGCGAAACTCGGCACCGCCGCCACGCTTGCCGCCTTGATCTGGGCGTTTCTTCCCATTGGCGGCGGCGGCGGACTCGGCTGGGGACCAGGCAAGGGCGGGCAGCCAGGCAAAGGCTCAGGCGATGGCGGAGGCAAAGGAACCGGCGCCACCAACGCCGTCAAAACCGATGTCGCCACCAAGGACGAAAAAAAATCCCCTGTCGGTTCCATCAAACTCGAAGCGATCGAAATCGAAATCATCGACGCCAAACGCTACCAGGACGACGGCAAAGAACGTGTATTTCTCGTCAAACGTACCGAACCCGCATTCGACGAAGCCGGCCTCGACGACTATCTCAAAACCAACCACACCAAGATCGAAGTCACCCCCGTCCTCACCAGAAACAGCATCGGCATCGGCCGCGACGACAACCCGCTTAGCAAACTCCTCGCGCTGACCAAGAAATACAACGTGAAAACCCTGCAAACCAAAACGCCAGGAGAGTGACAAGGGACGAGGGCGTCGGAGAGTGGCTAGTGGCTAGCGAAAAAAATCACTGCTCACTCGTCGCTCATCCTTCACCACTAGCCACTAACCACTGACAAAGCTATGGCTCTCCCCCGCTTACTTCTGTTTGGCACGCCCGGCGCGGGTAAAACATCGCTGCTTGGCGCGCTTGCGCAGTCGGCATCCTCCCAGTCGCCAGGATTGAAGGGTGAACTGATCGCGGAAAAAGGCGATCTCGATGATCTGCGAATAAATACCTATGAGCGCGTGCCGGACGCCACCGACGCTCTCGAAACCTATGACCTTCGGCTTCAGCCGGCCGACCCGAAGATCGACGCCCTGGCGCGCGCCACTGTAATCGATTGCGGCGGCAGTGAAGCGCTGGAGATGCTGCGCGAGAAAGAGCCGTTCGCCAACGCCCGTGACATGCGAAAGAGCGTGCTCAATGCCGACGGCGTCGTCGTTGTTGTCGATTCGTCGTTGCCCAGCAAACAGCTGACTGAGGAGCTCCAGCATGTCGCTCGCTGGCTGACGCAGTTGCGCGCTGTGCGAGGCAAACGCCTGGAAATCGGCGCGTTTCCCGTTTACCTCGTTCTCTCGAAATGTGATCTGTTGGCCAAGAAAGACGACACACTCGTCAAATGGCAGCAGCGCGTCGATGAAGGAAAAAAACGCATCGAGGACAAGGTTCGCAAAATGCTCGAACAGCAAGGCGACGCGTTCGGCTCGCTCAAGCTGGTCATGTTCGCGACGGCGATCCGCAAGCCCTCACTATCCGACCGCCCGGCAAAGACGCCCGAGCCAGTGGGCGTCGCGGAACTATTTCACTCCAGCCTCAACGCCGCCGTCGATTTCCAGGCACGCCGTCGCGTGTCTGCGGGAAGGTTGCAGAACGTGACGGTCGGCCTGATTGCCGTGGTCGCCGTCTTTGTGCTCACGCTTGCGGGGTTGTTTGAGTTTCAACCGCCCGAGCGCGACGCCGACTTCGAGCAGCGCATCGCGAAGGTCATGCCCAAGCCAGACGCCACGCCGGCCCTTCGCCTGCGTGGCACCGCCAAGACGCTTGCCGACAAGCACAAGCGGCTCGAAGAGATCATCGACCGGGCCGAGTTCGAGAAACTGCCGAGCGGGACGCGCGACGAGGTTCAGAAATATCGCAAGGAATTGGCGGAGTATGCTCACCTCTACAACGACGCGCTGACGCTGCTGAAACCGCCGCACGTTGCGAAGAATCAGAAGGAACTCGACGAGCAGCTCGCAGATCTGAACAAATTTGCGATACCCAAGGAGCGGGTTCAAGAATGGGACGAAACCGCGCTCGCTCATCGAGTGAAGCAGTTTCGTTCGGAATACGAATCGCTCGACAAGGCTCTGAAGGCGGAAGAGGGCTGGATACGCGAACGTATCAAGGACAACGAAATACTACGCAAGCAGGGCATCGCTCTTTTTAGCCGATTGGCTAATGGCGAGAAGGATGCGCCGAAGGAAGTCGAAGCGTGGAACCGCGAATTTCAGAAGCGCATGTCACTGCCGCCGACGACGATTCGCGACGCGATCGTCAAGGGCGTGGCACGCATGACCTACGAAGACCTCGCTCGTTTTGCGGCCGTGCAAAAGGCGAGCCGCGATTGGGAACTGTCGCTGTCGGGCCTACGCAAGACGGCAACGAATTTGGACGACGAGTTGCGCAGGGGGTCGTGAGATTCCTTGTTTAGCCGCTCGCCTTTGGCGAGCGCGTGTGTGTACGTCGAGTTGCGCCACGTCCGCGCTCGCCAAAGGCGAGCGGCTAAACGAAACGCGCGATCACTTCCCCGCCAGCACACCCTTCCCCGTCGCATCGACGACGCGCAAGAAGAACTCCCAGTTCGGCTCGGTGTTCGGGGGGGCGGATTGGCTAACCTTAACGAGTACGCTGTTTTTGCCCGCACGCAGCTCAACCGGAAAACGATGCCGATCGTGGCGAACGCCGTTACGCCATTCCTCAAACGAGAAGGCCTTGGCGCCATTGACGAATACCGCGAAGTTGTCGTCGGCGGAGCCACGCATCTCGGCTTTCATCGCCTGGTCCACGTGGAACTCCGCATAGGCGAATGCGACGGCGTCGTCGGCGTTGCCCAGAGCGGCTTTGTCGCGCAGACTCACCAGCGCTTGATGGCGATCGGTCGACGTGTTCGTCGGCTCTTTTACTTGAAACAGCTTCCAGCGGACTTTGCCATTTTGTCCATCTAGTTCCTCGGCGAGATCGACCTTCGCTTCGGGCGGATACGCGGTTTGCAGGCCTTTCTGTCCTTTACCATCGAACGGGCCAATGAGATGCCAAGCGGTGATGAAACCCATCTGCTGAGCGATGCTGACTTTGATCTTCGCCTTCTCCAACCCCAGGGCGGCTTCGCGCAATTGCACCAAATCGCGGCCTTTATCAAACGCCTGGCGAGAAAGATTACTGGCAATGAGCGAGTTGCCCCCGACATCCGCACGCTTCGCCTTCGTCAGTACGAGCGCGACGGCCTCATAGCGAAATTCGGGGTCGTCGAGGCTGTCGAGGTACATCGTCTCCGCGGCACCAGGCGTCAGGCGATCGACAAGTTCGAGCGCCAGCCGGCGAGGCCGACCCTGATTGGCGGCGTTCCTGGCAAATGCGAGGAGTTTGGCTTGGTCGATCTTGCGATTGGCTTTGAGCGTATTATCGACGACGTGATCGAAGGCAAGTCGCAACCAGTTGACGGCGGACGTGTCGCCGACGTTCATCGCGGTGAGGATGGCGGGCAGCAGATCGGCGTCGGCCTGGCTGAGCCGATCCCATGCCGAGCGCCCCTCGGGCGTGCCTCGCCCCTGCTTGGCAAGCGTGGCCAGGTCCTGCTGAAATGGGATCCCGCCGCCCGCGAAAAGGGTGCCGCCGGCGAGTGTGAAAACGGAGATAAGAATGACGAAACGCATAAACAACCTCGGTGAAAGGGCGACGGGGTTGATTGTGCGAGTGCGAGGTGATTGCGTCAAGGATTACTTTCCTCGCTCAACAAAACGCGAGTCTCTAAGGTCCGGGACGTGCGCTTGCTGCCAGCTGCGGCGTAGCAGTACCCGCAGGGATTTCTGCTCGGACCGGAGGCCATTCCTCAATCCACAGGCGTTTGACCGGCACGACCAGGTGGTAGGCGGTTTTGCCAAATGGCACGATGAGCGCCACGTTAAACGCACACGCCAGCGCCACCATCACAGTTCGGTGTCGTGCGGCATTGCCGATTTTTGCGGACCAGATTCGGTCGTGTATCCAGCGCGTCAAATCCGCCATGCCCGCACCGATCAAGAGGCATAGGCCCGGCAAGACAAATAGTATCACCCGCGACTCGAAGGGATATTTTTCCAGGTACGTTGCAAAAAGTACCAGACATGCTGGCCCCGCCAACAGAGCCAGTTCCGCCCATGACGAGGTTCGCCGGTGCGTCCAGATGCCGATCGCCATGGGAATCACGAGGACAACCCCGGTGGGACGCCAAAAATGCTCGAACAATCGGAACACGGCGCCCGCTGTCCAAAACGGGACCATCCAGGGTTCACGCCAGTTCGGGTAGTCGTCCCAAACGGAGTCCAATATCTCCGTTCGCTGCGCGCGAATGGGGCCGAAATAGATCAAGGCAAACGCGCCGAAGACCACCAGAGTGAGTAGGCCATAGGATGCCAACGTTTGCCAGGATCGACGCTCCTGCCAAACCGAAGGCAGCAGCGCGGTAAGCAAACTGCCACAGATAAAACAGCCGGGGTAGGACGAAAAAATTACCAACGGCGTTATTGCGGCGAAAAGCAACATGCGTGATCGCAGTCGCCAGGCACGCGTTTCAAGAAAAAGCCAGGTGATCGCCAGGGCGAAAAACGCGTCGATGACGTAGGGCTTCACCTCGCAGGTGTAATCGACGAGATTATTGGAGAAGCCAAAAATAAACACCGTCCAGGGAATCGCCGCACTCGTCAGGATCAGGCGCCCGACGCGGTATAGCAGCAGTAGCCCCAAGCAACTGGCGAGCAAAGGCAACGAACGCAAGGCGAAAATATTGTCGCCGAACAACAACCAGAGCGATCGCTCGCCCCAAAGGAACAACGGCGGCGCGGCCTGAATGTCGAACAGCGGCCCGAGTTGCTCGATGTAGGTCTTGTCCGTGATATTCCGCAAGATCCACTTCTCGTCGCACCAAACCGGCAGATTGCGGACGAAATGAAATACGCGCAGGCCAACGGCGGCAATCGTCAGCCACCATGCGAGCTGGATCCAGCGATCGGACGACTCGTGCCGTGGTTCCTCGATCTGGGTAGTCGCATCCATGCGTGACGTTTCTCTTGGGCCAAGCGCCATGTGTTCCGTTTGCGGCTTGGCGCTCGCATCGGATATTCCATACGCTACGCCACAAGCGGAAAAAGATATCCGTACATGATAGATCGGAATAAACGGGTCGGGAAAAAAAAACAACCGAGGATTGACGGAACGCACCAAATAAGAAACATTCGCCTATCACGCACTTTCGGTACAGACTGCGCACTTTACCGCGGTCCGCCGAGGAGCGATTCCATGCCGGTTACAAGTTCGGCGCCCTCGGTCAGGTCGCTCGTCATGATCTCGGCGAATTGATGCTCGATGAGGCCCAGTGTCACCGGCCTGGCGCGCAGCCAATCGTCTTCGCGCATCCAGACGACGCGCTGGCGGCGCTTCTGCGCTTGCTCGACTTTTTCGCTCGCGCGCCGTTGGCTTCCGCTGGGGGCGGCGGTCGTGTTGTCGAGATAGTGCCGATCGTCCTCATGCACCTGCCCCGCCAGCGGCACGAATCGCAAAGCCGACATCGGTACGCGTAGCACGTTTTCCTTCGTCTCAATGTGAAACGTGATGTTCGCCGTCATACCAGGCATCAGCTTCATGTCGGGGTTTTCCTTGGTCAAGATGACGACAGGATAGGTCACCACGTTCTGATTGGTCGTCGAATTCTTGCGGATATGATCGATTTCGCCTTTGAACAAGTCATCAGGATAAGCGTCGATGGTAAAGGTTACCTTCTTCTTGTTCTTATGCGCTGTCTGAATCATGCCAATGTCCGCCTCGTCCACAGTGGCGAAGATGTGCATGCTGTTTTCCATGTCCTCGCCGACGACAAACAACTCAGGCGTCTGAAACGACGATGCGACGGTCTGCCCGCGATCGACCTTGCGTTCGATGACAACGCCATCGACGGGTGAGACGATGGTCGTGTAACCGAGATTGGCCTTGGAGTTGCTCAACGTCGCTTCGGCTTGTTTGATCGACGCCTCGGCGAGCTTGACCTGCGCCTCCAGGCATTCTCGCGAGAAACGGTACTGGTCCATCTCGATCGCGGAAATGTAATCGATGCTGACTTTGTACAGGCTCTTGGCTCGCTCCTCGTTGTTGCGCGACTGCTGAAGCAACGCCTTGACGCGATCGCGCTCGGCAAACTGCGTGTCGAGTAATGCCTCGTCGCGCTTGACCGAGGCGGTCAGCAGCTTCGGATCGATCCGTGCCAACACCTGGTCTATGGTTACCCGACTATTGAAATCGACAAGCACCTCCGCCAAGGGCCCCGAGGTAAACGCTCCGACCGAGACCGTGCGAACCGGCTTGACCGTGCCCGTCGAGTTGACCGTAGTCTCGACTCGGCCACGAGTCAGCTTGGTGGTGATATAGGTCGGCTGCCGGCGTTTCTGCCACCATTCGAAAACCGGATTGACGGCCAGCGCGACGCCGCCGGCGATGACAAGGAGTACAAGAGTCCAAACGATGAAGCGGCGCATTGTGTGAATGGTCCCAGGTGAGGGTATTGGCGCTATGTTGGCATTATACCCGATTTTGTTTAGCCGCTCGCCTTTGGCGAGCGCGAAATTGGGACGCGCGACACACCGCGAGCGCGCCAGAGGCGAGCGGCTAAACGTGGAATGCCGCGCAACACGAGCCAATTCCGTGGGCAGGCACTATATCAACTTCAGTGTTTTTTCCCCCGATTTTACTGATGTGAGTTTTGATTCATGGAACTGCAAAGCATTCATGCCCGCGAGATTTTGGATAGCCGAGGTAACCCGACGCTGGAGGTCGAAGTCACCCTCGTCGACGGCGCCTCTGGTCGCGCCGCCGTCCCGTCCGGCGCCAGCACAGGCGCTTATGAAGCGTGCGAACTGCGCGACGGCGACAAGAAGCGTTACCTCGGCAAAGGCACGCTGAAGGCCGTCGCCAATGTCAATAACCTCATCGCGCCGAGGCTCATCGGCATGGACGCGACCGACCAAATCGACATCGACCAGGCGATGCTCGACCTCGACGGCACGCCGAACAAGGCCAAGCTCGGCGCCAACGCCATCCTCGGCGTCTCGCTTACCGTCGCACATGCGGCAGCGCAATCGGTCGGCTTGCCGCTCTACCGCTACCTCGGCGGGACCAATGCGAAAGTCCTGCCGGTGCCGATGATGAACGTCCTCAACGGCGGAAAGCATGCCGACAGCACCGTCGATTTCCAGGAATTCATGATCATGCCGATCGGCGCGACGACGTTCCGCGAATCGCTGCGGATGGGCGCGGAAGTGTTCCACAATTTGAAGAAAGTGCTGCACGATCGCCATCTCAACACCGCGGTCGGCGATGAAGGCGGCTTCGCGCCCGATCTGAAGTCCGCCGACGAGGCGCTCGAAATCATCGCCAGCGCCATCGAGAAAGCAGGCTATAAGCTCGGCGAGCAAGTCGCCTTCGCGCTTGATCCCGCTTGCACCGAGCTTTTCGAGGAAGCCAAGCACAAGGGCAAAACGGGCTACTGCTTCTTCAAGAGCAATCCCGACAAGATCGCCTCGAGCGATGAGATGATCGACCTCTGGAAGTCGCTCTGCGCGAAATGGCCGATCCGCTCCATCGAAGACGGCCTGGCCGAGGACGACTGGGCGGGCTGGCAGAAGCTGACGAAAGAGCTCGGCGACAAGATTCAACTGGTCGGCGATGACCTGTTCGTTACCAACACGAAACGTCTGCAAGAAGGCATCGACAAGAAAGCGGGCAACGCGATCCTCATCAAAGTCAACCAGATCGGCACGCTGACCGAGACGCTCGACGCCATCGAGCTAGGCCGACGGAATGGGTTCAACTCGATCATCAGCCATCGCTCGGGCGAGACGGAGGACGCGACGATTGCCGACATCGCCGTCGCCACCAACGCCGGCCAAATCAAAACCGGTTCGACGAGCCGAACCGACCGTATCGCGAAGTACAACCAGCTGCTGCGCATCGAGGAAAGCCTCGGCTCGCAGGCGAGGTTCGGGTTGAAGTAACACTCAATACTAACCACAGAGGCACAGCGCGGCCAAGCCGCAACAAATACAGAATCACGAAAGTACGAAATCACGAAAGGAATCCTTAACAAACCACGATAGATCACCGGGCGGAAACAATAGGCGAATTTCGATAAGGAAAGCAGAAAGGCATGAAGCAGAGGGTAAATTCAATTCCTGCCTTCCTCATAATCCCTGCCTTTTTTCGTGGCTTTCGTACTTTCGGGCTTTCGTGATTCGCATTCTGAATTTGCGCAAAGTAAATCTTCGCGGCTCGCAAAGATTTTGGAGGTAGGTAACACAGAGGACACAGAGGAAATGCACAGAAGCGAAAAATGCAAAACGTGGAATCAAATTCTTTGAATTTCTCTCTGTGTCCTCTGTGACTCTGTGGTTCAAATTGGATTTGAGAAACCGCACGCCATGTGGCAAGAACTGCGCGACTACTGGCTGCCGTTGATGCTGTTCATCGGCGCGCTATTGGTTGGCGTGCTGTTGATCGGCACGGTTGTCGCGCTGCCCTATGTGAAGGAATACTTGCCGGTGGAGCATGAATTGCTCGACTTGTTGGCAGAGGATGCCGTGGTGCGGCGTTCGTCGATCGCCGGTGCGATTGGGCTGATCGTGACGGCTTTCGTCTTCTTCCGTCCAAATGCATCCGTGCTGACCCGCAAGGATGCGACCCGCAAACCGCCCGGCGATACGATGGCGGGAGCGTAACGGATTGGCGGATTTCCGATTTCCCGTTCCCAAACTCCTGTTTGGGAACGGGTATTCAGGAAACTCTGTTTCGCCTTATGGAGAGCTACGTTTCGCGAAACGGAGTTTCAAAGACGTGGGTTCCCAAACAGGAGTTTGGGAACCAGGTAGCGGCAGACAGGGTTATTCCATGAATTGGCTCGTCCAAAACGCCGGCGTGCTCTACACTCTGCTCGCGATCATCGCAGTCGGCTTCGTCGTCGCCTGGCGGTTTAATTCTCGCGTCATCTACCTCGGCTATGCGGCAGGAACGCTTTGCGTGCTGGCGGCGCTTTGGCTGGCGATTCGCTTCGTACCATCGGATCGTTTGCAGATCGAAACCAACGTCCACGCCATGTCCAACGCAATCGTCGCCGGCAAGGTAGACGATCTGTTCAAGCATGTCGCCAACGACTTCAACTACAAAGGCCTGACGCGCGACGGGCTGTATGAAGTCGCCCGTCAATCGATCCAGGCGAACAAGGTTCGCGAAATCCGCATCACGGCATTTAGCATCGAGGATGTGTCACACGCCAACAAGTTCGCCAAGGCACGCTTCCGCGTTTCCGTCTGGGCTGAAGGTTACGAGCAACCCTATGTGTTCGTGACGCAAGCCGATTTCAAACTCGAGGCCGATGGCAGTGCATGGAAGCTGAAGACGATGCGGTTCTACAATCCATTTGTGGACCTCGACTTGCCCGGGATTCGGTGAACAGGGTTGCCTCTTGCGGCTTAGCGTTCGCGCGGTGCCTTGCGAGCGCTGAGCCGCAAGAGGCAAATTTCCTTCCCATTTTTCAAACGAGGTGCCTTTATGTTGCGCGTGGCTTTGCTTGCGTTCTCACTTCTCCTCGCCGTCACACTCTTGGCTCAGGATGTCGGCAAGACGCCCGCCAAGAAGCCGATCACGCTGCCTGGCGTCGAGGCCGACGGCGCGGTGCGCCTTCCCAATAGCTGGTCGATCAAGCCAGCGGGCAAGCAGGTCGAACTCGGCGATTTTCCCGTCGCCATCGCGCTGCATCCGTCGGGTAAGTGGGCGGCGGTGTTGCATGCGGGTTACGGCGATCACGAAATCAGCATCGTCGATTTGACGGCGACGAAGGAACGCATCCTATCGCGCGTCATCCTCGAACAATCATTCGGCGGCCTGACCTTCTCGCCCAATGGCGCGCACCTCTACGCCGGCGGCGGGGAGTTCGATGTCGTTCATCAATTCCAGTTCGACGACGGCCTACTCTTCAAACAACGCAAGTTGCCCATCGCCGACGAGAAGTTCATCCCCGGCTCGCTCGCCATTCATCCCGACGGCAAGACGCTGTACGTCCCCGGCGCTTTCGGGCATGCCGTCGCCATCGTGCCTGTCGATGATCCGAAGAGCCGCGTTACCATCCCGCTTGGCAAGGACAGCTACCCGATCAACTGCCTGGTCGATGCCAAGGCGAATCGGCTCTACGTCAGCCTGTGGAGCAAGGCATCGGTCGCCGTCATCGATCTGACTACGAAGAAAGTCGTAACGCACTTCAGCACCGAAAAACACCCGACCGAGATGGTCCTGACCCCCGACGGCAAGACGCTGTTCGTCGCTTGCTCCAACTCCACGCGCGTCAGCGTCATCAACTTGAGCGATTTCAAAGGTTTGGAGACGATCAACTGCGCCCTCTACGCCACCGCGCCGAATGGCAACACACCCAATTCGCTCAGCCTGACGCCCGACGGCAAGATCCTCTTCGTCGCCAATGCCGACAATAACAACCTCGCCCTATTCAACGTCGAAAAACCCGGCGAAACCAAGCCGCTCGGCTTCATCCCCGTCGGCATGTACCCGACCTCGGTGCGCTACAATCCCGCCGACAAACGCATCTACGTCGCCAACGGCCGCGGCACGAGCGTCAAGGCGAATCCCAAAGGCCCCGACCCAACGCTGCCGAAGAATCCCACCATCCGCGAGTACATCGCCGGCCTCTATCGCGGCACCCTTGGCATCATCGACATGCCCAACGAAGACGACATGGCGAAGTACAGCAAACAAGCATATGCGTGCAGCCCGTTGCGCCAGAACCTCGGCGTTCAAGGACGCCCCGATGGTAGCCCCGTCCCCAATGACTTGTTGACGCAAAGCGCTGCGAGTGTTCAGGGGAAGGATGATCTCTTCGCATTGCTCGCCAAAGGAAGATCGTACTTTCTCGTCTCGGAAACCCGAGCTCTGCGAGAACCGCTCATCGAATTCGCCAAACTCAACGGGGTTAAAGATGGAAAGATCGATCGGGATCGCTTTGACCAGTTCCATAACTGGGTAGTTAGGAAGGCGGGCGTAGCACCATCTCCCATTAAATACTGCATTTACGTCGTCCGTGAGAACCGCACCTACGATCAGGTCTTCGGCGACATCAAGGAAGGCAACGGGGATCCCAATCTCTGCATCTTCCCGGAGAAGATCACGCCGAACGCCCATCGGCTCGCACGCCAATTCGTGCTGCTCGACAACTTCTACTGCGACGGCGAAGTCTCGGCGGAGGGACATGAGTGGTCGATGGGCGCTTATTGCACCGACTTCGTCAAACGCGTTTGGCCTTTGACGTATCGCGGCAGCCCGACGAAGAAGCTGAGCGTCTACCCGGCTGAAGGCAACTTCGACGAAGTCGCCCGCCCCGCCGGCGGCTATCTCTGGGACCGCTGTGCCGAGGCCAAGGTGTCGTATCGCAGCTACGGCGAGTGGGTCAATAACGGCAAGACACTCAAGGATCCCATGACCGCCCGCGTCAAAGCCCTCGAAGGCCATATCGACCCGTGGTATCGCGGCTACGATCTCGACTATCTCGATGTCAAACGAACCGAACGCTTCCTCGATGAGCTTAAACGCTTCGAGAAGGATGGTGATATGCCCAAGATGCAGATCGTACGCCTCGGCAACGATCATACCTATGGCACGAAAGCCGGCAAGCCGACGCCGACCGCGATGGTGGCCGACAACGATCTCGCTCTGGGGCAGTTGGTCGAGGGAATTTCCAAGAGCAAATTCTGGAAGGAAACCGCGATTTTCGTCATCGAAGACGATGCGCAGAATGGCTCCGATCACGTCGACGCTCATCGCACGGTCGCGCTGTGCATCAGCCCCTACACGCAGACGGGCAAAGTCGATTCGACGATGTACTCGACGGCGAGCATGCTGCGAACGATGGAGCTGATCCTCGGCTTGCGTCCGATGAGCCAATTCGACGCCGCCGCCACGCCGATGTACAACGCGTTCGCCAATAACGCAAACCTCGCACCGTACAACCACCTAGTACCCAATGTGGACAGGAAAGCCGTGAACCTGGCGACGGCGTATGGCGCCAAATGGGCGGAGACGTGGGATTTCTCGAAGGAGGACGCGATCGACGATTTGATCTTCAACGACGTGATTTGGCGTTCGGTGCGAGGCCCCGATTCGCCGATGCCGCCACCGGTGCGAGCCGCGTTCGTGTTCCCGCATTTGCCGAAGGGCGAGAAGTAGATCGGTCGAAAAAAATTGAACCACAGAGACACCGAGGACACAGAGGAAATGCGAGGAATAGGAAATCGGCCTGATGACTTTTCCTTATTCTTTGTATTTTCTCTGTGTTCTCTGTGCCTCTGTGGTTAGTTAGGCATTAGCCGCGAGCCGGTGCTTGCAGGCCGATGTTGACGAAGCAGTGCACGTGTGGCAGGACGCGGAAGTTCCACACGAAGCCGGGGCCTTCGATGCGCCAGTAGTCCCAGCTGCCGGCGGCGGTGCCGGCGTTCTTGAAGAAGCCCAGGCTGAGCCGATCCAGCCCGCCATTACGGCGAACCAGTTCCATGACTTCATCGCCGTCTTCACGACGATATGGCGACAGCAGATCGCGCATGACCTGTTCGACAAGACGACGTTGGTCGGCAGTCAGGTCGCGGATTGCGATGCCGGGGTACGCTTGACCCAGAGCGCGGAAGCGAACCGAGCCTTCCTGTTCGTGCGGCGTCGGGTACATCTGGATCGTTGCCGTGCGGCGTTGCGCTTCGGACAGGGCATCCCATACCGCGATTGCCGAGCGGGTTTGGAAGTTGAACACGTTGCGAGCGCTCATGCCGTCGGGCGAGTGGCCGTAGTACATGGGGCCGCCGAAGCCGGCGTTGGCTTCGGAGTTGCCGTCGCAACGAACAGTGAGGTGATGGCCGGTGAAGACCCAGGCGAACTGGTTGTCGCCGGTCGGATCGCCGAAGATGTAGGCACCGCAACGGTCGAATGCTCCGCTGCCGTCAAAGGTATTTCCGCGGCTCAGCTGGCGGTAGCCTTCTTCGCCGGAACCGATAGCGCGAAGAATTCGTTGGTTGAGTTCACGTTGCGCCGGGGTATAGGCGGCGGCGATGTTATGCGCGGAGAAAATCGCGGCGTTGTACATGCGTTTGCGAGTCGGTGCCGCGGTGGCGGTCGCGCCGTGGTTCCACGGATAGACCACGCGCTGGCGTTGCTCGGCGGTCAGGCCCTGGTAGAGTTCGCGAATTAGCGCTTCGGCCGGCTTGGCGGCGCGGGGGGCCTGAGCCGCCGGCTGCACTGTCGTGGCTTGAGCCTTGAGAATTTGTGGGACGGCTTCCAGCGCCGCCAGCGTGGCGACCGTGCCGCCCGCCGCCAGGATGAATTCACGTCGGCCGAGACCGTCCGGCGTTTCGCATTCCGGGCAGGCGATTTTGTTCTGCTCGTTCATTCCATCGCTCCTATGGGAAAAGGACAAAGGGGGGAATTTCTCTACTATCTTTGTCGAAATGTGGCCAACTGTCAAGCCGCAAGTTTATTTTGTGTGGCACCGCAATAGAAATGTCCCCATTTTCGTTGCATTAGAAATGTCCGCATACATTTCTCTATGCTTTCTTCTTGAACCCTTTTCGCCAGGGGTGATTCGTGGCTGGGCGCCATGGGCTTTTTTGGGTAGTCTCGCCCTTGCCAACGGGA
>SIAQ01000161.1 GCA_009697105.1 Gemmataceae bacterium
TTGTCCTACCACGGTCTTGCAGGCGGACTCCATCGCGCCCGAGCCGATGAACCAACCGTTCGCCAAGTATCGAGGATAGTCCATGCGATGCACATTGTTTTTGAAGTAACCCAACATCTCCGCGTACTGCGATCGCACCGTTGGCTTGCATTGCCTCAGCCGGATCTGGAAAAACGCCTCGTTCGGGTTAGCATAACCTGTACGGAGGTTTCACATGTACAAGCCGCATCGTATTTTACGGGGGCCCTTTGGGTGACACCGGCGACAAAAGGACAAGTAGTGGAACACTAACGACGGATGACGGGCGCATGCTGGAACTTCAGCCCAAAGCACCCGGCATGCTCGAAACGGTGCGCGGCTGGTTTCGATAAATCGTTTGGATTTCGTTTGGGAAGACCGAAACAGTAGCTCCCCCCAATCGCGCAGGTCGCGCTCGCCAAAGGTGAGCGGCTAAACAAGCATACCCGCTCCGACACGCTCCGCATACACTTCCCTTGCGAATTCTCCTCTCACACAAGGATACCTCGAAATGTTTGTTGCTTCGATTCGTATTGGCGTCGTCGGTTTGGCGTTGCTCTCGTCCATTGTTCTGTCTGTCGGCGGGGCAGGGGAGCCGAAGAAGAGCGAGTGGATTCCGCTTTTCAATGGCAAGAATCTCGAAGGCTGGACGCCCAAGTTCAGCGGGCACGAGCCGGGCGTCAACTATCTCGATACCTTTCGCGTCGAGGACGGCATCCTCAAAGTCTCCTACGACAAGTACAAACAGTTCGACGGCAAGTTCGGCCATCTCTTTCACAAGGACAAGTTTTCGCACTATGTCCTGCGCGTCGAGTATCGTTTTGTCGGCGAGCAGTCGAAGGGCGCCCCCGGCTGGGCGACGCGCAATAGCGGCGTGATGCTGCATTGCCAATCGCCCGCATCGATGCGGATCAAGCAGGATTTTCCCGTCTCCATCGAGGCTCAGTTCCTCGGCGGTCTCGGCAAAGGCGAACGTCCCACCGGCAGCGTCTGCACGCCCGGAACCAATATCGTCCTGACCGGCAAGTTTACAACGCAGCATTGCATCAATTCCAAATCGAAGACATTCTCCGGCGATCAATGGGTCACCGCCGAACTGGAAGTCAATGGCGGCGGCAAGATCAAGCACATCATCAACGGCGATGTCGTCATGGAATACGAACAGCCGCAATACGATCCCAAGGACGCCGACGGCGCCAAGCTTCTCAAGGACGCCAACGGCAAACTCATCATCGAAGCTGGCTACATCGCGCTGCAGGCCGAGAGCCATCCGTGCGAATTTCGCAAAGTCGAGATCAAGCTGTTGAAGAAGTAGTGGATATCGCTTTCCGCTTGTCGAAATCGACGGTGGTATTCCTCGCCGCACTTTTCTTCATCGCCTTCGGCATCCAAAGGGGCGTGGTGTGGGCGTTTCGCGATTTGAACGTCGGCCCCGTTGTTACTGTGTCGAGCGCCGATGACGTACAGTTTGAGTTGCAATTCCGCAGCCTCGCCGAGGGCCGTGGGAACTGCATTCATCTCATTCGGCCTTCGGCTTATGCGGCGTACGTTGTGACCCTTGGCGCGGACCTGTTTTCGTGGATGTGGCGCAACTACGAACACCACGGCGATTGGGTGTTAGTTTCGACCCGACCTTCTGGGGTGCGAACAACGATCGCGTTCTCTATGAGACCAAGAGCCTCGGATATTGAATTCCGATAAATCATTTGCCGAACCGTGATCTTGTCTATGCAGCCTTGGGCGTGAATCCGCGATACGGCTCTCAAGCTCGTGGATGAGGACAGCGATTCCCTGGGTTAAAGCCCGACCAATCGCTTCGCTCATAGTGGGGCTTCGAAAAAAAATACGGATCGATGCCGGAATTCGCGCCCTACAATAGTAACAACGCAATGATTTGCTTCCGTCGATGAGAGCGTCATGAACGACAAGCCGAGGCCGCAACCTTCTGATCCGAAACCGTCGGCGGGACCCACGGGATCGGGCGCCGCCTCATCAACGAAGCCCTCCGCCGCCAAATCGAAACCGCAAGACGCGGACGCTGAGCATTTTGACTTTCTCGATCCGCCGAAACAACCATCGGAAATTGGTGGTCTAGGCAAATACCGCGTTCTCAAGGTACTTGGTCGCGGCGGCATGGGCACGGTTTTCAAGGCGGAAGACACGATGCTGCATCGCATCGTGGCCCTCAAAGTCATTCTGAAATCGATCGCCAATAAAGCGGTGGCTCGCGACCGTTTTCTGCGTGAAGCGCGTGCGACGGCAGCAATCGAGCATGATCACATCGTCACGATCTACGAAGTCAATGAAGCCAACGGCGTACCTTACCTCGCGATGCAGTTTCTCAAAGGCATGACGCTTGAGGACTGGCTGAGGGCTGGCAAGACCCTCAACATTCCGCAGATCATGCGCGTGGGCAAGGAGATCGCCAAGGCGCTCGCCGCTGCACATGCGAGTCAGCTGATTCACCGCGACATCAAGCCGTCAAATATTTGGCTGGATGCCGCCAACAAGGGCCGCGTCAAGATTCTCGATTTCGGCCTGGCGCGACCGACGAACGAAGAAACACATCTCACGCAGGAAGGCATGATCCTGGGCACGCCGGCGTACATGTCGCCGGAGCAAGCGCGCGGTCAGGCGATCGATGCACGGTGCGATTTGTTCAGCCTCGGTTGCGTACTGTATCGAATTTGCACGGGCAAACTGCCTTTCTCCGGCGCCGATGCGATGTCGATGTTGCTAGCCATTACCAACGATGAACCGTCGCCGTTGGAGCCGATCCATACGGAACTGCCGCCAGCATTCAAATCGCTTGTCATGAAGTTGCTCGCCAGGAAACCTGAGGAGCGACCGCTGTCGGCGAAGGATGTCGTGCAGACGATCCAGAGCATCGAGCGTGATTGGGTCGCGGGGATGCCCACGATTGGCATGCGGCCCGTCGGACTGGCGACGCAGGATGACAAGCCGGTTGAGCCAAACATACAGGTGAGCAGGCAGGACGACGCCGACCCGGCGCTCGAGGAATCCGCGATCACCGAGTTGGAACTGCAAACGACACCCATTTGCGAAATGAAGGTGACGCCCGCCACGGGCGCTACCTCTCTAACGACGCGATCCAGGTTGCTCTTCGCCGGTTTGGGTTGCGCGGTACTCTCGGTGTTTTCGGTCTTGTGTTGCTTCGGGGTCGTCGTCACAATGGATCGCGGCCAAATTGAGATCATCGCAGGGGACGCGACGGCGAAGGATTTTGTGGCGAAAAATGGTCTCACGCTGACCAGCCATAAGAAGCAAACGAATACGCTCAAAGAAGGCAAGCATACGCTGGCGTCGGGCGGCTACGAAATCGATGTGGCGGGGCTCGACGCGGGGTTGATTGTCGAGCCGGAGAATTTCGCCCTATATCGAGGCGACACCAAGGCGATTCGGATCCGCTTCGTTGCGCCGCCGCGGCCGAAATCGCTTCGTCCCGAACTGGTGTTAGTTACGAATGACAATGCCAAACTGTTGCAGCGTGATTGGGCCGGCTATCTCAAGCGGGATGTAAACGTGACCACGAATTCCGGCATCAAAATGGTGCTGGTCCCGGCAGGCGAGTTCATGATGGGAATCGCGATTGACGAGGTAAAACCGAATATCGAATTGATCCGCAAAGTCGACAAAAAAGCGTTCTCGGACAAGGTGCTACAGCAGATCGCCAATGAGGCGCCGCCTCACCGGGTGAGGATTACGAAGCCGTTTTCCATGAGTGCGACGGAGATTACTTTTAGTCAGTTCAAGCGTTTTGTGACAAAGGCCAAGTACAAGACCGACGCGGAAACGTCAGGCAAAGGCGGCACGGGAATCGATGCTGCTATCGGGCGCAAGCCTGAATTCACCTTTCTGAATCCCGGCTACAACCCGCTCAATGAATCTCCCGTAACAAATGTCACCTGGAAGGACGCCGAGGCTTTCTGCCATTGGTTGAGCAAGCAGGAAGGCAGTACTTACCGCCTGCCGACCGAGGCCGAATGGGAACTTGCTTGCCGAGTGGGTTCGAAATCGCTGTGGTGTTTCGGGAACGATCCAAAAGAACTGCGGCTTCATATGCATTTGAACTTTTCCGTGAAGTTGATTGCGCCGGGAATGCCCATATTGGTGGAGAAACGGAAAGCGAACGGGTTCGGTTTGTTTGAAATGCACGGCAACGTTGCGGAGATGTGCTCCGACGGTTGGGATCCTGTTTATTACAAGAAAAGCCCACTCGACGATCCGCAAGGCCCCAAGCTTTTGCCCGCGATGCCACGAGTAATCCGCGGCGGAAGCTTCGCGGATCTGCCGCACGTAGGTTGGTCCGGATTCCGCAGCTCAATCGACGCGGCACTCGGGCATGCGACAGTCGGTTTTCGCATCGTCTGTGAGGTGCCCCTGCCTGCGAACGATCCGGGGCCGTGATTTTTCGCGTGACAAAGCGGCATGGTTTTTTTACACTGAATGATTGAGGTCGCCGACAAAAGTACTCTTTTCACGCTTTGCGTGTGAACGAGAAAACTTGAATCTTGTCGGCATGGAATTGGAAGTTCTTTTAGATTTAAGAGGATTCTAACGTGAGCATTATTCGTATCGGTCTGGCGGAAACCAAGAAATTCTCGGAAGGCTATTCCGCGATCTTCGGTCCAAAGAAGAAAAAGGACGAGCCGCAAGCCGCCCAAGAAACCGAAAAGAAACCCGCTAAGCCTGCGAAAAAAAAGGCCAAGAAGTAGGCGTGTGACGGAAAATAGCTGGTAGTCGTTTCCACTTCGATTGGAACCATTCAAGTGCGCCGCCGGGCTTGTCCCGGCGGGATGAACTCGTTTGCTGCATCGAACCTTTTTCCCTGCCCCCTCGTATCAATCATTAGAGAACCCGTGACAAGTTTCTCTCCGTATGCCGACTGTTCCGACGAAGAACTCCTCGTGCTGATTCGGCAGGGCACGAACGAGGCGTTCGGCGCATTAGTTCGGCGATACGAAGGCGAACTATATGGTTACCTGCGCCGTTACTTGGGCGATGCCGATCTGGCGGACGACGTGTTTCAAAATACGTTTGTGCAAATCTTTACCAAGTTGCACCATTATCAATCCGGTAGGCGTGCGCGTCCCTGGATATACGCCATCGCCACGAATCAGGCTATCGACGCCTTGCGACGTGAAAAACGGCATGAGGCCGTCCAGCTGCTTCTCGAAGGCGATGAGCTTCATGATGGTGGGTTGGCCCAGATTTTCATCGCGTTCGAAGCCGAGGGACCAGGCCCGTTGGAGCACATTCAGTTGGAAGAGCGTCGGCATTTCGTGCGAACCAGCGTCGATCGCCTGCCCGAAATTTGGCGAGGGGTCGTAATCCTTGCCTACTACCAAGAACTCAAGTATCAGGACATTGCCGATATCTTGAAGATACCGGTCGGTACAGTGAAATCGCGATTGCATGCCGCGTTGGGCAAACTTCAAGAGATGTGGGCGGAATCGCCGGTATTGCGCGAGGAATGATGCGATGGATGACGCAAAAATAAATGACCTTCTGCTCGGTTACCTGCTCGGCGCTCTCGATGAATCCGATACGCGCAACGTTGAGCGATTGCTGAACGAAAGCGCGGCGTTCCGCGATCGTCTGGCGGCGATCCAACGAGCTATTGAACCGTTGGCTGCGGACCGTGAGAACGCTCCGACGCCGAACCGGTTGGTCGAACGAACGCTAGCAAAAGTTGCTGAGGTGATCTGCAGACCAACAGCGCCCACGCCGCTGGCTGATCTGCCAATGGCGCCGCCCGTATCGCCGACGACAATCGGTGGTCAGCGTTCTTGGTGGCGGCGAGCCGATATCGTTATCGCGGCCTGTCTTCTCGCGACCGCAGTTGGAGTCGCTTTGACGATATTGGGGCAGATGCGCGGTCCTTCGTCAGCAGCAATGATGACACAGTGCAAGGACAACCTTCGCCTGTTCTTTGTCGCTCTTGAGCAATACCGCCAATTGAACGGCGAATTCCCCGATGTCGGCAAATACGACAAGCGCGACGTGGCCGGGTTGGTAGTGCCAATCTTACGCGATGCGGGACTGTTATCTGCGTCGATTCGTTGCCCCGGCGTGGGCGATCCGCTTTCTGGGCCGGGCGATCTCAAAAATCTCTTGGCCATGAGCGACGGCGACTTTGAAAAACGCTCGCATTGCTTGGTGATGTGCTATGCCTATTCGCTCGGTCATCGAGATGCCGATGGCACGCATTTTGGCCCCGGTGTGACGCCGGCGGGAGCCTGGAGCCAAACGCCGATCATGGCCGACCGTCCGCCGGCCGAGGGGATTCCCAACAATAGCATTAACCACGGCGGGGTAGGTCAAAATGTGCTCTTCGCCGACGGGCACATCGCCTTCATTCCCAGCCGAACGATCGCTGGTGAAGACGATATCTTTCTCAACAGCGACAATCGCGTTGCTGCTGGCATCGGGCCACGCGACATCGTCCTCGGCTACAGTTCTGCGCGGACGTCAGGCCCGTTGCCTTGAGGCGAGCGGGGCATGTAAGTCCCCTGATTCCGCGAACCTCAAGAACGCCTGTCAATAGTCGGAAAATCCATCCCACTTACGGATTCTTGAATATCGCCCCTTTGAACGTCGCCGGCCAACGTGGTTGGGCGAGGTCGGCGTTCCAGCGGTCCCAGGCTCTTTGCATCTCAACTACTCGGTCTGGATTCGTCTTCGCCAAATCACGCTGCTGGCCGATGTCCTCTTTCAGGTTGAACAACATCGCCGCCTTGGAAATATTCTCATATTCCTTCTCGCCAAGACTCGCTCGCACCAACACCCAGTCGCCCTGTCGAATCGCCATTTGCGAGCCAAACCGCCAATAGAGTGCTACATGCGGCGAGGTGGTGTTGTTTTCATTCAGGAACGGCAGCAGATTCACGCCATCGAGTTTTACGTTCGCTGTGGACGTCGACTTGGCCGCCGCTAGTGCGGTCGGTAGGATGTCAAGCGAAATCACGAGCCGATCGTCAACCTTCCCGGCGGGAAGTCGGCCTTTCCAGGCGATGACGAACGGTACGCGGATGCCGCCTTCAAACGTGTCGCCTTTGCTGCCGCGCAAGGGGAAATTGAGTGAGCCGTTCGCCGCGAAACGGGTCATCGGTCCTCCATTATCGCCCAGGAAAAAGATCAGCGTGTCTTCCTCAAGGTTTAGTTCGCGAAGTTTCGCCATTACCTGTCCGATGGCGTCGTCCATTTTGCGTATCATCGCAAGATAGGTTCGCCGTTTGGCATCCTTGATGTTTGCGAATTCCTTTTCGGCAGGCTCCGGGGCTTCCATCGGAGTATGCACAGCATTGAACGCGAGGTATAGCAGGAACGGCTTCGCCTTGTTACGTTCGATGAATTGCGTCGATTCCTTGGCGAGCACATCGGTGAGGTAACCGTTCAACTCGGCTTTCTTCCTGCCGCGTAGTAAAGGACCGTGCTCTTTGTCGTCGGCCATGGTGTAGCTGTGCATGCCGGTGAGGAAGCCGAAGAAATCGTCGAACCCGCGGCTCTGAGGATGCTGATCAGCGGTTTCGCCGAGGTGCCATTTGCCGAACAGGCCGGTGACGTAGCCCGCGGCGCGAAGGTAATCGGCAATTGTGTGTTGGTCGAGCGGCAGGCCGTCCTTGCCGCCGTTCTTGGCAACGACTGGGTTGAACTCATGCCCGAATCGCTGCTGATAGCGTCCCGTGAGAAGCCCGGCTCGCGTTGGACTGCAATACGGCGCCGACACGTAGCCATTCGTGAAGCGTACGCCGCTCTTGGCCAAGGTGTCAATGTGCGGCGTCTTGATCTGCTTCGAGCCGTGCATCGACAGGTCGGCATAGCCGAGGTCGTCGGCGAGTAGGATGACGATGTTGGGCTTGCGTTTCGTTTCTTGGGAGTCGGACTGACCTGAAAACGCGAAACAGACAGCAAACACAAGCAATATGCGTGATGACATTAGATAGTTCCTTTGCCCCAAGCGGAATATTACGGCCGCAGGTGTTCGGCAAGCACCACCGACGCCGACTTACCGTTCCAGACGTGGCCACCTTCAACGCGATCGATCATCAGGTTTCCGACGGCGTTCAGCGATTTGTACGATCGCCGTTGGCGGCGCAATATTTCGTCAGCCCACAGGGGATCAATGAGCTTGTCTTGCGAGCCGACTCCCCACACGCACACTCGCGGGGCGATCAGCGACGCGATCTCGGGCACATCGCCATAAAGCAATAGGCCTGGGATGATCTGCGATCCACAACCGTAAGGATTGCTGACACGCTCCTGCATGGCGTTGAGAGCACCAGAGATCACGCAGACTTTGATGCGAGGTTCTATCGCGGCGGTCATCATCGTCATCCGTCCGCCGTAGGAGAGGCCGACACAGCCGAGACGTTCCGCATCGACGTTTGGCTGACGGGCGAGGAATTCGACTGCCCAGAGACAATCGCGCAGGTTCTCGCCGATGAGCGTCTTGCCGAGCATTTGCATGCGGATGAAGGTGTCGCCACACAGATCGGCCTTGGCCGATTTGCCTAGCCGATCACCGAACGGTGTCAGGCAAGGCACGGCAACGACATAACCCTGTCGCACGAGTTGTCGGCCATAGTCGTAGTTGTTGTTCTTGATGGAGTTTTCAACGCCCGGCAGATCGTCGCGCCCGGCGACCGGGTGATGGCCGTGAGCGCCGTGACCGTGCAAGGCGAGGATCGCGGGACGTTTGCCCTTGGCATTTTTCGGCGTCAGGAGATAGATCGGCAACGGCGGGTGGCCATCGGCTTCGAGGAGCAAATGCTCGCGGCGATGATCGTCCAACTCCTTCACGCTCTGCACGGTCGCCTTCCACGTCGTCGGCGGCGCATGCGGTCCGAGTAGCGACTTCAACTTAGCGGCGAACTCCTTCTGCCAGGTTCGGCAATCGTCCGCCGAGTCGCCCTTGTAGCGCAGAGCAAGCGGTGCGTCAGCGACTTCACGTTTGAGCCGTTCGAGGATCGGCGCGACCTTCGTTGGCTCGCCGGCGGAAATTGAATCGGCAAAAGCTAGCAGAACGGAAATGCCCATGAGAGTTCGCATTTGCGGTGCACCTCGGTCCACTCATTATCATCTAAAAACCCCTCACGCAAAAACGCGAAGGCGCAAAGAAACTCTGATGGCTCATGCCCTGGGTGATTCTCTTTGCGTTGCTTTCAACGAAATTCTTCGCAAGGAGCGTTGATTTCCTAAGCAGCGATTCTATCCGGAGATAGGTCGCGGGCCAAGAGGATCGCGTGGACGTTGGCACGCTTCTTTTCGTTGACGTGGTAACGGTGGCTGCGCGGGG
>SIAQ01000035.1 GCA_009697105.1 Gemmataceae bacterium
GCCCGTTCGCACGCTGCGGGTAGAAGGCTCTGATGAAACCTGGATCCAACGAACGCCAGCGATGGCAGCAGGTTTGACCGATCACGTGTGGTCGTTGGCCGAGTGGTTGGCCTACCCAAGCGTGCAACGACGGTAGGACACCAGGAAATTTTTCAGCTTTCACTTTATCGGCCAGGATTGGCTTCCAATGCCAAGCTTGCGCAGGCCCGCAGGTGGGAAATTGGTGGATATATTGCTGCTGGTAGCGGTATCGTCCTCGTCCTCGTTGGATCATCGCTCGTTGTTCCGGAAGGCACTACGGCACTGGTGTCATCGGCATGGACCTCCACAACCAACCACCGGTGCGATTGGAACACGTGTTCAGGCAGCTCGGAAAAACGACTATCCCGCCTGCCGAAGAAATATTTGTGAAACGGACCACTTTAGTTTCGCACGCGCGCGAAGAATTGGACAAGGAGGTGCAACGGCGGAAGCAAGGCGAACAGCCAGCGCAACGGATCGTTGGGATCGGTGAAAAACGCGGCGGTGAGGGAAGCCGCGGTCACCACGGGGAAGAGCAGCAACAGAATGTAAACCCGCCGCGCTGGCCGTGGCGGTGTAGTTTCACGGACGCCAAGAAACATCGGAATCAGGGGCCAAACGGGCAGGCTCAGGCCGATTACCAGGCCAAAAAGCACGGCCTCAACGATCAGGAGCCAATTGGGCATGAAAATACCTTAAAAGACCGAAATTACATCGGGTACATGCCGTAGATGCCCACGCCGGGGATCTGGGCATACGCAGCCCCCATTTGAGAGTTACCGTCGAGGGCGTCACTGCCGGCTTGCCTAATCATCTGGCCGAGCCTATCCGCTACAGTTCGCAGCCACTCGGAGGTCGCGTTTGCCGCGGACGTGATTGCGAGCCCCAGGGCACGGCCCAGATCCATCATTGCGGACCCGATTTTAGTGCCCAGTTTCCCAAGTTCTTGCGCGCCCCAAGTCAGCACGCGGAGAATCAAATCAAGCGGCGTGGCTACGAGAGTTATAATAGCTCCGCCAAGCAATTTCAGGAGGCCTTTGAGAACTTTCATGATGACCCAGACTACGGCGGCGCCAGCTTTTTTGCCCGCTCCCTTAAAGCCCCCGCTTGCCATGGCGTCGCTCATCATGCGGTCCTCGAAGGAGGCGCGATGCTTCAAATTTATCACCGCTTCCCAGTTGCCGGCCTTTACCATCGTTTTCAGGTAATTCGTCATGTCGTGATTTTCCATCGCCGGCATTTTATTATTCGGCGAAGGGATGTTGATACAATGGCGATTGCTATCGTCGCCCATGACATGCACAAAAGGAAAGCACGGTATCATGGTGACCGGGTCCATATGATGGCTGACCCGGTAAATGTTATTACCCAGAGCTTGCTCCAGGGCCCTGGCTAACCCCACATATGTCCCCACCCGAGGCGCGCCAAAAGTGTACAAAAACGTCTGTTTACCCGGGTATTTTTTGTGCAGGTAGTAAGCGTTCAGGTTGGCGATGGCTCCTCCCAGGCTATGGCCGCAGCAGTGGATATAGGTGGCGCGGTCGAACATCGCCTCGATCGGTCCGCTATCGAGCGCGTCTTTCGAGGACTCGAAAGTCTGACTAAATCCGCGGTGCACAAGGCCTGCATCCATGAAGCGAGCCGAGGGCATCACGTATACGTCGGTAAGCAAGTCCGCCTTCCCCAATTCAGGCCGCGTGCCGCGAGTCGCCACAATCGCGTGGGTTTTCCCTTTGTTCTTGAATTCGACCACGTAGCCAAAGCCGGACGAGACGCCGGACGAGAGGGTGCCGTTGCCGGTGGTGGCGTTGAACATTTTACCGCGGGCGGAAACGCCAGCCTGGCCCAGCGAGTACGTCCCGCTGCCCACAATCTCGTGTGACCCCGCCCGGCTCGATTCCATGCCGGCGCGAGGATTCACCTTCGTTCTTTCGAATGCAGCCCAACCCTGCAAAGTGTAATAGGCGTTCATCGAGGCCAGCGCCGCCTCCTGAGGAGTCAGAGCACCAGATGCTTCAGGCATGATTTTGTTCCACGGGGATGAAAGGGATCTTCGCAAGAAGTAGGTATCTTATCAAGTCACGCGACCGGGGCAAACTGAAAAAAGGCAAGGCTTCCACCTTTTAAGATTGGCGCTATCCAATTAGTGCTCTGTCAACACTAAAATACCGGGTACGAGCCGGAAGCGTAAGCGACGGATGGTTATTCCAGACCGTCGCTTACGCTTCCGGCTCGTAAATCAAGCATCCTATATTTAAGCCGTAATTTAGGTATACTGTCCCCCGAACCACAGCAATTGGAAAAAAACAGGTCAGGCCCGAAAGCCTGACCTGCGAAGTAGTTTCGTGGGATGAGAGTCATCAATTCACGACGTGGAACGCCGCGGTATGTTTCTTCAGCCCGTTACTTTACGCCATGATCTCACGCGCCACGTTGCCGTGGATGTCGGTGAGGGTGTAGTCGCGGCCGCCGTAGCGGTAGCTGAGGCGTTGGTGGTCGAAACCGAGGAGATGCAGGAGCGTGGCGTGGAGGTCATGGTGGTGCATCGGGTTTTCGACGGCGCGGATGCCGTGCTCGTCGGTTGCCCCGTAGCGCATGCCGCCTTTGACGCCGCCGCCCGCAACCCACATCGAGAAGCCGGCGGCGTTGTGATCGCGACCGTCGGTTCCCTGGCCGTGCGGCGTGCGGCCGAATTCGCCGCCCCACATGACGAGGGTGTCTTCGAGCATACCGCGCTGTCTCAAGTCGGTGAGCAGAGCGCCCATTGGCTGATCGATTTGTCGGCACAGCTGTGGCACGCGCTGGGTCAGGCCGCCGTGTGTGTCCCAGTTGTTGTTGTGGCAGATTTCGATGAAGCGAACGCCAGCCTCGGCGAAGCGTCGGGCCATCAAGCACTGGCGGCCGAAGTCGTCGGTCACGCCGCCGCCAATACCATACATATCTTTGGTCAGCTGGGTTTCACGGGAGATGTCCATCAGGTTCGGCAGCGATTCCTGCATGCGGAAGCCGAGTTCGTAGGAGTTGATGACGCCTTCGATATCCTGGTTGACCTGCGTGCGCTGGAGCAGATCGTTGTTCATGTTTTGCAACAGATCAAGCTGCCGACGTTGCATGGTTTGCGTCAGCGGGCTGGCGAGGTTGCCGACGCGAGCGTTGGCGACCGGCGTGCCCTGTTCGCCGATCCGTGCGCCCTGGAACGACGCGGGCAGGAAGCCGTTGCCGTAGTTCTGCGCGCCGCCGAGTTCCGACGGCGGGCTGATGGTGATGTAGCCTGGCAGGTTCTGGTTTTCGCTGCCCATGCCGTAGAGGATCCACGCGCCCATCGACGGGCGGGTGAAGCGGAATTCGCCGGTGTGCATCATTAGAAACGATTGCGGATGGTTCGGCACGCTGGTGTTCATGCTGTTGAGCAGGCACATGTCGTCGGCGTTGCGCGACAGGTGCGGGAACAGCTCGGAGATCGGTAGCCCGCTTTGGCCGCTCGGGTTGAATTTCCACGGCGACTTGAGTAGCGCTCGCCCATTGCCCCGGATGCCGCCGCTGACTGACACAGTTCGGCCATGATCGCGATACAAGGCTGGCTTGTAGTCGAAGGTATCGACGTGCGTCGGTCCGCCGCGCATGCAGAGGAAGATCACACGCTTGGCGCGTGGCGTGAAGTGCGAGGCACGCGGTGCGAGTGGGTTTTGGTAATTGGACGCTTGCGAATCTTGCGTCGCTAGCCCGGCAAGGGCCATGTAACCAAAACCGCACGACGCGGATTTGAGAAAGTTGCGACGCGAAAAAGCGGGAACTTCGGTCATGGGTTATCTCCAAGTGAGAAGGTGATTAATATTGTTTTCCGCTTGCGGCTTAGCGCTCAGCATAGCATAGCGCACGCTGAGCGCTATGCCGCAAGCGGAATCGGCCTACTGCAAATACCGAAACTCCGCCGTGGCGAACAGCGTCTGGCAGAAGCCGATCCACGGCGACACGTCGCTGCCTCCCGTGCCCTGCGACATGCGGGCCGCCTGCAGGAAGTCGATTGCCCTCTGGCGTTCCGATTCCGTCGCGCTGCGGCCCAGAGCCATGCGGTACGCCAATTCGACTCGGCCGGCGTCGTCGAGCGTCTTGTTCTCCAATACGCGCCAGGCGAAATACTTCGCTTGCTCGGTCGCGAATGGGCTGTTCATCATGAACAGCGCCTGTGCGGGAACCGTTGTCACTTCACGCTGAGCGACGACGAGATTCGGATTGGCGATGTCGAACAACGCCAAGATTTCAGGCAATGGCCGACCGCGGAGCATCGCTTGATAGACGCCGCGATGGGTCGATTCTTCCGCTCCGCCGATGGACTTCTTCTTCGCGGGGGCGCTGCCGATCATCGAGCCTTTCATGGGCGTGCGGTTGAGCTTGCCGCTGACGGCGAGCACGGCGTCGCGAATCGCCTCGGCTTCGAGTCGGCGAACCGGCATACGCCAAAGGTACATGGTATCCGGATCGGTCTTGTAGTTGGCATCGTGATGAGCGCTGCTCTGCTGGTAGGTCTTCGTGAGCAGGATTTCCTTGATAAGCTTCTTATGCGACCAGCCGTTGTCGAGGAAGCGCGTCGTCAGGTGGTCGAGCAGCTCGGGGTGCGTCGGTTTTTCGCCGAGCGAGCCGAAGTTGTCCGGCGAACGAACGATGCCCTGGCCGAAGAGATGCTGCCAAACGCGATTGGCGGCCACGCGGGCGGTCAGCGGATTATCGCGGGCGGTCATCCATTGCGCGAGTTCCAGCCGGCCACTTTGCGAACGGTTGATCGTCGGTTCGGTCGGCGATTTCAGGACGGCGGGGAAGCCACGCGTGACCTTTTCGCCGATCGACTTTGCATCGCCGCGAATGAGCACGTTGCAATCGACTTTGTTGACGGCATCGCGGACGCCCATCGCTTCGCCGCCGTCGGAGAGTTCGTGATAACCAAACGCCTTGCCGCCCTTCTTGCCCGCGTTATTGCCGAAGAGCATGATCGAGCTATCGAAGATGCCAGCCAAGGCGTAATACTCTTTCGTCGAGATCGGGTCAAACTTATGGTCATGGCAACGAGCGCACATCATACTCATCGCCAGCACCGCACGGGAAGCGACATCGATTTGGTCGGCAATCAAGTCATGTTTGTAATCGGGGTTGTTCTGTGCTCGCGGCTTTGAGGTCAACGCCAGGAAGCCCGTTGCGGTCAAGGCGGCATCGCGTTCCTTCTTGTCCTTGATCGGCAGCAGGTCGCCGGCAATCTGCTCGGTGATAAAGCGGTCATACGCCATGTCAGTGTTGAACGCGTTGATGACATAATCGCGGTAGCGATACGCCGTCGGGAACGGAATGTTGTCCGCATTGCCATTGGTCTCGGCATAGCGGGCGAGGTCCAGCCAGTGCCGGCCCCAGCGTTCGCCATAATGCGGCGAGGCGAGAAGCCGATCGACGACTTTCTCAAACGCATTCGCCGAGCTGTCTTTGACAAACGCGTCGATCTCTTCGAGCGTCGGTGGCAGGCCGACGAGGTCGAATGTCACTCGCCGAATCAGCACTTCGCGCGTCGTTTCAGCCGACGGCGTCAGGCCCTTCGCTTCCATGCTTGCCAGTACCAGCGAATCGATCGGGCCACGCGCCCAGGTGGTATTCTTGGTCTTCGGCACGGCGACTTTCGCGACTGCTTGGAACGCCCAGAAGTTCTTCGACTCGGCCAGCGTCATCGACTTGTAGCCTTTAGACGCAGCGCCCTCGCGGGGGTCGGGTGCCCCCATGGCGATCCATTCGGCGAAGTCGGCGATGATGCCTTCGTGCAGCTGATTCTTCGGCGGCATCTTGATGCCCTGGTGCCGAAGCGATTTGATGAGCCGACTCTCGCCCGGTTTTCCCGGCACGATGACAGGCCCCGTTTCGCCGCCCGCGAGCACGCCGGCCTTGGTGTCGAGCAGCAGGCCGCCCTTGATCTTGCTCGATTTGGCGGAATGGCATTCGTAGCACTGCTGAACGAGCACGGGGCGGATCTTCGCCTCGAAGAATTCCATGCCTTTGCCGGCTTTCGGCTGAGCCTGCACAGATGCAACTGAGGCCGACCCGACGAAAAGCGCCAGCGAAGCGACAAGCAAGGACTTCATATCTAACCTCTTGTTGCCGAATCAGTTATGAGAAATACGATGCAGTGACTTTATGGTTTTCGGAATTGGATGTCTAATATAGAACCCGGTTGCGTGGCGAAAGTATCGAAAAAAAAGAATTTATCGAGAGTTCACGCTCACCAGATTGACGACGGCGTGCCCATCAAAGGACACTGCTCTGATCCCTGAGATACATCTCTGCAAAGGCTGGAAAAGGACGGCGCGATCATTCGTCCTCCAGCTTTATCGCCGGTAATCTGAAACACGGGTTCTGATATCTCCCTTGGATGTTTCGTCAATCGTACCGCCCAGGCCAAACACCAAATGCAATGGTCGGCAATAATAAAACACCCGGGATACGCCCATCGATCTGTGTTAATATCCGTCAATTCGTCGCTTACGAGCTTTACCATTGAAAGCGGCCAAAATCGATTTGTGCCGGGATCCAGTTCGTCCTCCATGCCGTCAACGGTAAGGAAATACTCTCGCAAATCCGCCGGCAGCAGAATGCCTTGTCTAGCCTCGAACTCGCGAATGGCGGCGGGATTTACACCCGGTCGAATCGTAAGTCCGGCATCACGCCACATTGTGGTCAGTTGCTGCCAAGGAGTGAGCATCAAGTACCTCGCCACCGAACCACAATATTTGGCCGCCCTGGATCGACTGGCAACGCCCGGTCAGTATATTTCGCTATTCGACACCGTTTGTGGCCAACACCGCCTAAAAGTGCAAAAAAAGGCCGAAAAAATGTACTAAATCTTGGCCAACCCAAGGGTTCGGAGTGCCTCACCCTTGGGCTTGAGGATTAAGGAATCAATCCAGCACCTTGACGCGGATGTTGCGGTAGCGGACGTATTCCTTGGTGAAGTCGCCGCCGCCGTGGACTTGTAGGGCGATGCCGCCTTCGTCGTTGAGGCGTTTTTTGTCGTCCTGGTATTCCATGAACTTGACGCCTTTGATCCAGGTCGTGATATGCGGCGGATTGCCGACGATACGGGCTTTCAGTTCGTTCCATTCGCCGTGCTTCCAGAACTTCGGCCAATCCTTGGGCGAGACGGGCAATTTGAACGCGGACTTCGGGTTCTCTTTGATGTCGGTGACCTTTTCGAGGAAGTCGAAGTTACGCACGTGCGGTTGGCCGCCGATGCCTTCGCCATAGATGCCCATGAGGTTGCCTTTGGAATGGTAGTCGATCATGGCCTGGTAGCATTTGCCGTCTTCGGTGGAGCGGAGGAAGAGGCCGGAATCGATGGTGAAGTCGTTGTTCATTTCGAAGACGACTTCGAAGTTTTTGTATTTCTTGTCGGTGATGATGATGCCGCCGTTGCCTGGGATGTCCTGGCAGCCGAGGATGGCGCCGTCTTTGATGACCCAGGTGCCGCCGGTTTTCTTCTTGCTGGCGTTGGAGTGGCCGGTCTTGGTGCTGACGTGCCAGCCGGTGAGGTCTTTGCCATTGAAGATGCTGACGTAGCCGTCGTCTTTCTTCTTCTCGCCGGCGGTCGTGCTGTCGAGCAGCGCGAACGCAGCAAGCGAGGTCGAGGCCAATGTGAGGAGCAGAATGGAACGCATGGGAGAATCTCCGGTGAATGCAGGAAAGGTTTGAGTTGAGTATGTGAATTGGCGTGGTGGATGTCCAGGCGAGGCAACGCATGGAGCATCTGTCGGAAAGAAAAATGGTGGGGAGCGCTGATTCCAGCGTTCCGTTTTCTATTAGTCCTGAGTAAAATGGTGAAAGGAGGAAATATGATGTCAACCCTAACGATTCCGCGAGCCACGCTTGACGATCTCTACCGCGTCGAGGGAAAAGCCGAACTGATCAATGGGAGGATCGTCCCGATGGCGTCCAGGCATCTGCCGAGCACGGTTGCGGGTAACATCTTCGTTGATCTGCGAATTCACACGAAGAAAACGAAGAAGGGGCGTGCCTATGCCGATGGTGCCGGCTTCGCAGTTTCTGAGATGCCGTCCGGGCGCGAATCGTTTGCGCCGGATACTTCGTATTACGACGGTCCACTGCCAGCGAGCTTCATGCGCTTCATTGAGGGGCCGCCGACGTGTGCGATCGAAGTACGCAGTGAGAACGACTACGGCGACGGGGCGGAGGAATTGCTCGCTGCCAAACGAACTGACTATTTTCTCGCGGGCACGTTGGCGGTTTGGGATGTCGATCCGCAGGCTGAAACGATTCGCCTTTACCTCGCTTCGAGTCCGAGTGAGCCGACGCTGTTCCGCCGGGGCGAGGTCGCCCATGCGGAACCTGCGGTCCCCGGTTGGCGCATGAGCGTGGATGAGGTGTTTGCGCGGTAGAGCCAGCGGGGCTCACCCTTCCGGCGAGTCGAGCAACGCCTGCAACCGTTCCGCGAGCACCGGCGGCAGCTTCGGCAGCCAGGTCGCATTCACCAGACCCATGCCAATCAGGTCCAGCACATGAACCTGATCCTTGCGGCGATTCAACAGCAGTTTCATTTCGACGAGCGGCTCGAGCGCGATCACCCGGTAGTTTTCCGGGTCATCAATGGTCACAATTTCCGGTGCCGGCAATGGATGATCGGGTCGCACTTTTTCGCCGGCGAACAGTAGATGCACCGCCTCGCTCGGTTTGCCTTCAGGCCCATCGCGGAATATGATGACATCGAGCAACTCGCCCCGCACGAAACCGGCGGCTTCCAGTGTCGAGGTCACGGCATCGAGATCGGCGCGGCGGACGAGAATATCGACATCGCGCGTTGTGCGCACAGCACCGGCGTCGATAGTGGCAACCCACGACGCGACCGCATTGCCGCCGACCACGGCATAGGCGATTCTCGCAGCGTTCAACGCGGAGGTTGCCTGCAGCAATCGTTCGCGCACTTTCAGCACGGCTCGCTCCATGCGGGCAAGGACTTCCACGCCCATGCCGACCGTCCTGGCGAAGGTCGGTCGTGGTGTGTCCATGGAAGGCGTGTGCGTTGGGATCATCGTGTCATCTTATCACATCGAAACGCCAGCGCAAAGATGAGTTGAGCCAGTTGAGCCTGGACATTTTTTGTCAGGCCAAGCTTCACGCACTGCCACTTTGACATAACTCAGCCCACCGAGTTTGGTTACTCTGTATTGTGCAAATTCTTTCATAGCATAGTCTTGAAGAAATTCGCACTTCTGGCACGCCGGTTGCTCTACAAACTCTGACCCAAGGGAGATTCCCTTGACTTCGCCTGACTGCATCGCGCGAACTATTCGGCGAGTTTACTCGCCGGCAACTAGCAAATACCTCGCAAGGAGATCGACGACATGGGAGCGAAACAACTCTCCTACAGTGACGAAGCCCGTCAAAGCCTGCTCGCCGGCGTTAGCAAACTCGCTCGCGCCGTCCGATCAACTCTCGGACCCCGGGGCCGCAATGCCGTCATCGACAAGGGCTGGGGCAGCCCGACTGTCACGAAAGACGGCGTCACCGTTGCCGAGGAAATCGAACTCGAAGACGTGTACGAAAACATGGGCGCTCAGCTTGTCAAAGAAGCCGCCTCGAAGACCAGTGATGTCGCCGGCGACGGCACGACTACCGCGACCATCCTCGCCGAGGCCATCTATCGCGAAGGCCTCAAGAATATCGCTTCCGGCGCCGACCCGATGGCCCTGACTCGCGGCATCCAGAAGGCCGTCGAGTGTGTCGTCGCGGAGCTTCGCAAGATCGCCGAGAAGATCGACGATTCCGACGACAAGGAAATCACCGAAGTCGCCACCATCGCTGCCAACAACAACCGCGAGATCGGCGGCAAGCTCGCCGAGGCCATGCGGAAAGTCGGCGCGTCCAACGGCGTCATCACCGTTGAAGAAGGCAAGTCGGCCGAGACCGAAGTCGTCGTCGTGTCAGGCATGCAGTTTGATCGCGGCTATCTCTCGCCGCACTTCGTCACGAATCAAGAAGAAGTCATCGTCGAGATGGAGAACCCGTACATCCTCATCTACGAGGAAAAGATCACGACGATCAAAAGTCTGATTCCGCTTCTCGAAATTATCTCGAAGGACAACGAGTCGCTCTTCATTATCGCTGAAGACATCGAAGGCGAAGCTCTTGCGACGCTCGTCGTCAACAAGCTCAAGGGTATCCTCAAAGTCTGCGCCGTCAAGGCGCCGGGCTATGGCGATCGCCGCAAGGCGATGCTCGAAGACCTCGCTACTCTCACGGGTGGCAAGGCGATCTTCAAGGATCTCGGCATCCAGCTTGAAAACATCAAGCTCACCGATCTCGGTCGCGCCAAGAAGGTCAAGGTTGACGCCGAAAACACGACCGTCACCGAAGGCGTGGGCGACAAGAAGGCCATAGAAGGCCGTTGCGACATGATCCGCAAGGAAATCGAACGGACCGACAGCGAGTACGACGTCGAAAAGCTGCAAGAGCGCCTCGCGAAGTTGGCGGGCGGCGTGGCCCAACTCAAAGTTGGCGCGGCGACCGAAACCGAAATGAAGGAACGCAAAGCTCTCTATGAAGATGCGTTGCACGCAACTCGTGCTGCCATCGCCGAAGGTATCGTTCCAGGCGGCGGCGTGGCGCTGTTGCAGACTCGCAAGGCGCTCGAAAGGCTCCAGCTCGAAGGCGACGAAGCGCTCGGCGCTCGCGTGCTGATTAACGTACTCGACATTCCGTGCCGAATGATCGCCGAGAATGCCGGCGTCGATGGCTCGGTCGTCGTCAATAACATTCGCCGCAGCAAAGAAAAGAACTACGGCTACAACGCCTTGACCGCCGAGTATGGCGATCTTCGCAAGGCCGGCGTCGTCGATCCGGTCAAAGTTACCCGCAGTGCATTGCAAAACGGCTCCTCGGTCGCGTGTCTCCTGCTCACGACCGAATCGCTTGTCGCTGACATTCCGTCCAAGGAAAAGGCAGACGACCATCACGACCACGATCATGGTGGCGGAGGCATGGGCGGAATGGGCGGAGGAATGGGCGGCATGGGGGGCATGGGCGGCATGATGTAATCGGCGGAGTGGCTAGTGGTTGGTGGCTGGTGGCTAGTGAATAACGACTAGTCTTCGCGCTAACGCAATCGTCATTCACTAGCCACCAGTCACTAATCACTAGACACTAATTAGGTGGACCATGAGCAAAGAAAAAGACAAGATCAAGCCTCTCGATGATCGTATCGTCGTCGAGCCGCTCGAGGCGGAAGAAAAGACCGCTGGCGGTATCCTGCTTCCCGACAGCGCGAAGCAGAAGCCCCAGCGTGGCGTCGTCATTGCCGTCGGCCCAGGCAGGATGCTCGATAACGGCACGCGAGCGGCGCTCGCTGTCACCAAGGGTGACGAAGTTCTGTATGGCAAATATGCGGGCAACGATGTCAAGCTCGGCGGCAAAGAAGTCAAAATCCTCCGCGAAGGCGATATCCTCGCGAAGATCGTGAAATAACCGTAGTGCCGCTTGCGGCTTAGCGCTCGAGCATACCATCGAGCGTTCCGGCGTTTCGCTGTGAGCGCTAAGCCGCAAGCGGCCTGGAAATACTTTTGGAGTTCGTGAAAATGGCCAAGCAACTACTCTATACCGACGAAGCCCGTAAGAAGCTACTCGCGGGTGCCGAAAAGCTCGCCAAAGCCGTCGGCAGCACGCTCGGACCGACCGGGCGTAACGTCATCATCGAAAAATCGTTCGGCGGGCCGACCGTCACCAAAGACGGCGTCACCGTGTCGAAGGAAATCGACCTTCCCGATCCCTTTGAAAACATGGGTGCCAAGCTCGTCAACGCCGTCGCTCAGAAGACCAGCGACATCGCCGGCGACGGCACGACCACCGCGACTATCCTCGCGTTGTCGATCTATCAGGAAGGCCTCCGCAACATCACCGCCGGTGCCAATCCGATGTCCATCAAGCGCGGCATCGACAAAGCCGTCGATGCGGTTGTCGCTTTCCTCGAAACCAGCTCGAAGCGCATCCCCGCCTGGGACAAGGGCGGCGAGGCGATGCTCATCAATGTCGCCAGCATCTCTGCCAACAATGACGAAGTCATCGGCAAGATGATGGCTCAAGCGTTCGAGAAGGTCGGCCAGGACGGCGTCATCACCGTCGAAGAAGGCAAGACCGCCGAGACCACGCTTGATTTCGTCGAAGGCATGCAGTTCGACAAGGGCTATATCTCCCCGTACTTCATCACCGACGCCGTCGAGATGAAATGCATCATGGAAGATGCCTATATCCTCCTGTTTGAGAAAAAGCTTTCCGGTGTGCGCGACATGATTCCGCTGCTGGAAAAGATTCACCAATCGGGCAAACCTCTGCTCATTATCGCTGACGACGTCGAAAGCGAAGCACTCGCCGCCCTCGTCGTCAATCGGCTTCGCAGCGGCTTGAACGTGTGTGCCGTCAAATCGCCGGGCTTCGGCGATCGCCGCAAGGCCTTGATGGGCGACATCGCGACGCTGACCGCAGGCCAATTCATCAGCGAAGACCTCGGTCTCAAGCTGGAAAATATCGAGTTGGCACAACTCGGTCGGGCCAAAAAGATCATCGTCGAGAAGGAAGGCTGCACAATCATCAACGGCGCTGGCAAGAAAGACGCCATCATGACGCGAATCGACCAGATTCGCGCTCAGATGAACCAGACCGAAAGCGAATACGACAAGGAAAAGTTCAGCGAACGGTTGGCGAAGCTCACCGGCGGCGTGGCGATCATCAAGGTCGGCGCGGCAACGGAAGCCGACATGAAGCAGAAGAAAGGCCGCGTCGAAGACGCTCTGCACGCAACCCGTGCAGCCGTGGCTGAGGGCATCCTCCCTGGTGGCGGCGTGGCATGCATCCGTGCGATCAAGGCCGTCAATGAGGTCGTCAAGACGCTTCACGGCGACGAGAAATCCGGCGCGGAGATTGTCGGTCGCGCTCTCGAGAAACCGGTTCGCATCCTCGCCGAGAACTCAGGCCAAGACGGCGCGGTTGTTGCCGACGAAGTCCGCATCCGTGGTGAGAAGAGTTTCAACGTCGGTTTCAATGCCTTGACTGGCGACTACGAAGACATGATCAAGGCTGGCGTCATCGACCCGACGAAGGTCACGCGCTCGGCCCTGCAAAACGCCGCCAGCATCGCCGGCCTGATGCTGACGACGGAAGTCATGATCACGCGCATCGACGCCGACGCCCCGGGCAACACCGTCTCCGGAGCGATTCGGTAACAGAAATGAGCTATCAGCTATCAGCTATCAGCTATCAGCTATCAGTTGGAAGCCGTCAGCGACGAAAACCCCGGTCCTCCCCCGACTCGGTGTTTTTGCTGATAGCTGACGGCTGATAGCTGATAGCTTTTGTCGTGGAGCGCACATGAGCAAGCGGGATTTCTACGAAGTGCTCGGCGTGGGCAAGACCGCTTCCGACGACGATCTCAAGAAGGCCTATCGCGCTCTCGTTATGAAGTATCACCCCGATCGCAATCCCGGCGATGACGAAGCGGCTGAGAAATTCAAGGAAGCAGCCGAGGCGTTCGGTGTTCTCAGCGATGCCGAAAAACGTCAAATCTACGATCGCCATGGCCACGAAGGATTGAAAGGCACGCGCGCGCCTAGCTTCGGCGATTTCGAATCGATGTTTCAAGGCACATCGTTCGGCGACATCTTTTCCAGTTTTTTCGGCGGCGGTAAGCGCGGCCCGCAGTCAGGCCAAAGTCTCGGCCTGACCCTCGAAATCAGCCTCGTCGAAGCGTATCACGGTTGCAAGCGAACCGTCGAAATCCCGCGTAACGAACACTGCCCTGATTGCACGGGCTCCGGTGCCGCCAAGGGCAGCAAACCCTCGCGCTGCCGCCAATGCCAAGGCTCCGGAAAGATGCAGGTCCGCATGGGATTCATGTCGATGCAGACGCCATGCAACGCATGCGGCGGGGCAGGCTCGGTCATCACCGATCCGTGCGGCAAATGCCGAGGTCGCGGCAAAGTGAAGGTCACGCGAAGTCTCGAAATCAACATTCCCGCCGGCATCCAGAGCGGCCAGCGGATGTCGCTGCGCGGCGAAGGCGAAGCCGGCGAATCGGGAGCACGGGCAGGCGACTTGCTTGTCGAGGTTCATGTGGGTGATCACGATTTGTTCCGCCGCAAGGAGGACGCCCTCATTTGCCAGGTGCCGATCACGTTTAGCCAGGCCGCCTTGGGTGCGGAGATCGAAGTGCCGACGTTCGACGGCCCGATCAAAGAAAAGATTCAGCCCGGCGTGCAATCAGGCGATACGATTCGCGTGGATCGCAAAGGCATGCCGATCCTCGGTGCCGGCGGTCGGCGTGGCGATTTGCACGTCATCCTCGTCGTCGAAACGCCGCGCAATCTCTCAACGCGCCAAAAAGAACTGATGCGAGAATTAGCCGACCTGGATCACAAGAACGTATCTGTCCATCGCAAAAGTTTCTTCGACAAATTGAAAGATCTGTTTACCAGTTCGGAAGACGCGAAGAGTAAGTAGGTCTTGGATCTCAATCCGAAATGACATTCAAGCCCAGCGGTGAGGTACTCCGAACCCCTGGGATTTCTTTGGCTGATCCCAAGGATTCGGAGTACTTCACCCTTGGGCTTAAGTTTGATACTGGAGACCGAACCATGAGCGACGAAGCCTACCCGGAAATCGCCATACCGCCGCAACTGACGCCGGAGGAACTTGATGTCCTTCGCAAGAAGGCGGGCGAGCGCGATCAGTATCTCGATCTGGCGGCGCGTGCACGCGCGGAGTTTGAAAATTACCAGAAGCGCAACCAGCGCGACCGCGAACTGGAGCGCAAGTACGCGTTCGGTCCGCTCGCGCTCGACCTGCTGCCGATCTACGACAACCTCGACCGTGCCGTCGTCGCCTCACAACAGGCCGGCGACACAGGCCCACTCACGCAGGGCGTGGCGATGGTCATCGGGCAATTTCTGGAGTTGCTCAAACGTCACGGCATCACACGGATCGACTGCGTAGGCAAGCCGTTCGATCCCAATCTACATCAGGCTGTCATGCAGAAACCCGTCGAGGATGTCGAACCGAATACGATCCTGCAAGTGCTCGAACAGGGCTTCCTCAATCAAGACCGCGTCCTTCGGCCAGCGAAGGTTATCGTGTCCACGAAGAGCTGAGGCTCACGTTGTGATACAATGACGGCATCACCAAACTGGAGGATCGAACCATGAGTACCGCAACAACCGTCACTATCGTAAATCGTGGCCGAGGACCGCAGCTTTCGACGACGCGCATTACCGTGATGGATGTGTTCTACCGGGCGCATCGCGGCTATGGCGTGGACGAAATCCGCGACGTCATGCCGATGCTCTCGCAAGAAGAGATCGACGCAGTGATGGATTACATCAACGCAAATCGCGACGAGTTGGCCGAGCGCGACCGGCGTGTGGAGGAAATCCAGACGAAGCGAATAGCCGAGCAGCATGCCCGCGGCGGCATCTTCGCGCCGGTGGATGAGGACATGACGGACGAGCAATGGCATGCCCGCCTCCGCGAAAAAATGAACAAACGAATCGCGGAGAAAAACGGTGAGAGGCATCCTCGCTGACATCCATATGCAACCCGAGGTCGAGCAACTCGTAGCTGCAATGCAAGCGGGGCCGTTGAACGAGTATTGGGAATTGCGTGGGCTGGCTCTCTATGTGCTTGACGAGGTTAGACTCTCACCTGATTCGACCGATTTGGCGATCTGGACTACGTGTCAAGCCGAGGGATTGGTGCTCGTAACGAACAATCGTAATGAGGATTCGGTCGATTCACTCCAAGCAGCGATTCGGACATTGAATTTGCCGACCTTGCTTCCGGTATTTACGATTGGGAATCTGAATCGACTCAAAAAAAGCCGAAGCTATGCAGATCGCGTTGTGAAACGGTTCCTGGATTACCTTCTCGACATCGACAGCGTTCGCGATACCGGGCGATTGTATCTGCCGTGACTACCGTGACATCAAGGAGAAATGGTTCACATGCCAACCTATGAATACCAATGCGACGCCTGTGGGCATCGCTTCGATGAATTGCAGAGCTTCAGCGAGCCGACGCTGAAGAAATGTCCCGCGTGCAAGAAGAAGAAATTGCAGCGTCTGATTGGCACCGGGGCGGCGATCCTGTTCAAGGGCGACGGGTTCTATCAGACCGACTATCGCAGCGAATCGTACAAGGCGGCGGCCAAGGCGGACGCGACTCCGCAAACAACCGAAAAATCCAACACGGACGCGCCAAAAACCACGGGTGATACGAAAGCTACGACCACACCTGCGAAGGCGGACGCACCGAAAACGGCCACCAAAAATGCGAAATGACGCCGGGAGTTGACCGATGAGTAAAATACGCTGCCCAATATGTGACAAAACCATGGACCATCAAGGGCCGAAAGAATGGCCGGATTGGCCTTTCTGCTGCCGTCGGTGTCGATTGGTTGACCTGGGTCGCTGGCTGGGCGGCGCTTACTCTATCCCAGCCTCTGTTGAAGAGGAGGATGTCGACGAGACTGATCCCGAGTCTCACTCCCGTTATCCGGCCGTTCCTTTGGCCGAACCCCATACAGAGCAGGCGTAGTTCACTGCGCCTCTCTTTTTTTTGCGCGCGCTGATTCCGCTTGCGGCTCAACGCACGGACAATTCCACGCGAGCGCTAAGCCGCAAGCGGAATATCATGAAGATGTCCTACATCATCGACGGGTACAACGTCATCTATGCTCTCGGCTTGCTTAACACGAAGGGCGGCGAGGGCCGACTCGAAGCGGCCCGAAACCGCCTTCTCGCCTATCTGAGTGAATCATTCGGCGAACGTTCGGCACGTGTGACCGTCGTATTCGACGCCAAGCGTGCACCACGAGGCACCCAGAGTGAGCAGATCGTTTTCGGGTTGAACGTCGTCTTTGCGTCTGGCGAAAAGAGTGCGGATGATTGGATCGAAATCGCCATTGATCAATCGCGTGAGCCACGCAAGTTAGTGGTGATCTCGAACGATACGCGAATCCAAGAGGCTGCCCGACGACGCGGTGCGCAGGCGTGGAGCGATCAGGACTTGCTCAACGATTTCGATACCGATTCCCAAAAGACGCGAGTCGAACCAGATCGGCAACCGGACGATCGCCCCGGTCCCGACACGCCCGAAGAAGTGCAACATTGGGTTGACGAATTTTCGTCGATCGTGGACGATCCAGAATTGCGAAAGTTTCTCGATCAGGATCGATTCGCGTGATCGTTTCCAAGGCCTGTCACAGTTTTCGCGGTCCGGGGCCCATGTTGTTTTCCTGATTGATCGCAGGTTGAATCGCCGGGAATTCGGGCCACTCAAACTCGACCGTGGCAATGAGATAGCCGATGCCGAACGCCGTCAGGATCGCGCCGACAAAGATCGCCCAATGCCACCATGGGCGCGGGCTGGCATCGGGCACGGGCGGTAGGCCATTGGCCCAGCGCCGACTGGGTATCACCTTGTCGAACTGCCGTACCGCCGTCACAATTTGGCTGATCTGTTTCCGCGCCTGGGCGTTGTCCGGATCGATTTCGAGCAATTCAAGATAGGCCCAAATCGCCTGGCCAAGTTCACCCGCCCTGGTTAGATTTTCCGCGCGGTTCAGACCGCCCTGCACATGGCTTACGTAGTCCACGAGCAATTCGAGGTCCGCCTGGCAACTCGGACACTTGCGTGTGAATTGTCGCAACGGCTTCGTGCATTGAGGGCAATTCGGCATGATGGCACTCCTGTATTCGTTTAGCGCCCGCAGTGCGACCTGCGATCGCGTGACACATTGCGGGCGCTAAACGAGGACCACCTACAACAAGTACGCAAAATTCAGCAAGCGATCGTTCAACGCCGAACCGGCGTCTTCCATGCGTTTGCGATCGCCCGACGACATCGCCTCGCGCACCACTCGGCACAGGTCTTCGAGTTCGCGCTTGTCGGCGGGATTCTCCACTTTCGGAATCACGTCCTGCTCGGTCTTCTTCAAAATCTCAAGCGCATCGCGGTACTCCGTCGTGCTCTCGACATCCTCGCTGCGTTTGATTAGCTCTTCGTTGATACGCTTCATCTTCATGATTTGGCCCGCGTCGAGCTGGTCGGCGCCGGACTGCTGAATCGCGAATCGTTTCTTTTGGCCAGTGTAGATGTCGTGGATCTGCACCGTCAGGATGCCGTCGTCGCCATACTCAAACGTCACTTCGATGGCGCCGTCTCGCTGCTGTCGATGGGGTTTGAATTCCCACGGAATCTCGGCGAGTTTGACGTTCTCCGCGTTGCCGACATCGTCGTATACATCGCCCTCAAAGACGCTGATGATGACGCGCTCGGCCGGGTCGGCGACGGGGTGATACGTCTTCGTGAACGAGCACGGAATGTCCACGCCGCGCTTGATGATCGGATCGAGATAGACCTGCCGTTTTTCGTTGATCGGATTCGCGCAGAGCGAGTGTTCGAGCTTGACGGAGAAGGCGTGATTGTCCAGCCCCGGCGCGCCTTGCAAGATTGCCGACACGATGGCGGCGCCTTGCGCGACGCAGGTCATCGGATCGACCTTGTCGAATGGTTCCGCCTCCTTGCCCGCGAGTTTTTCGCTGACATATCGGCGAACGAGCGGGATCTTGCTCGTGCCGCCGACAAGCAGCACGCGGTCGATGTCCTTGGGCCTCATGCCGCGCAGGCTCAGGGCTTCGTCGATGGCCTGGCCGGACTTGACGATGAGCGGCATGATTTCGCGTTCAAAGCTGGCGCGGTCGATTTCTTCTTCCAGGCTCAGATGCCGATCGGGGACAAGTTCCGCCTTGCGAGCGATGGCGGTGGGTTGCGTGGAAAGCTCGATCTTGGCCTTTTCGACCGCCAACATGAATTGCGTGCGGTAGGGCGAGTTGAGGATGTCGTAGCCGGTCTTTTCGGTGAACCTGCGTGCGAGCAGGTTACCAATGGCGGTGTCGAGATCGTCGCCACCGAGCTTGCCGATGCCTTTGCTGCTGATTTCTTCAAAGACGCCATGATGAATGCGGAGAATGGTGACATCGAGCGTGCCGCCGCCGAAATCGTAAACGAGCACGGTTTGATCCTGCTGAGCGTTCAGTCCATAGCAGATTGCCGCGGCGGTCGGCTCGTTAATGAGCGTGAGCACCTGCAATCCCGCGGCGCCAGCGCAGAGCTTCGTGGCGTGTCGGGCGAGGCCCTTGGAGTTCGCCGGAATCGTGACAACGGCTTTGACGAAGGTGTCGTTCAGCGATCGTTGGGCGTCCAACTTCAGTTTGCTGAATAGCATCGTCGCGATTTGTTCGGTGCGCAGATTCTGGCCAACGAACGGCACGCGCTCGCCGGAGCCGAGGATGCGCTTGACCGAGCGGATCGAGCGGCCTTCCTCGAAGTTTTCCTTCGCCTCTTGGCCGAAACCAAGGCTGCCGTCGGCCCGCATCGTCACGACCGATGGCGTCCACTTATGGCCTTCGGCATTGGGCAGAACGTCGGCTTGTCCGAATTGGAAGTTAGCGACGACAGAGTTGCTCGTCCCGAAGTCGATTCCTATGTAGGGCATTGTTCTTATCCGTTGCCAGGTTACTGATGAAGAATCATTGTAGAAACGATATGGGAAAACGGATGCGACGGGGAGATGACGTACAAACGCGTTTCGTTTAGCCGCTCGCCTTTGGCGAGCGTGGACGTGCGAATTTACGGTCGCCGTGGAGCGCCACGCCCGCACTCGCCAAAGGCGAGTGGCTAAACAAAATCACGCCGTCGGCTTATGCACCAAGATCGGCACGCGCGAACCACGTATCACTTTGTCCGCGACGCTGCCGAGCAGGAACCGCGACAAGCCGCCGCGACCGTGCGTGTCGATCGCGATCATGTCGGTCGGCGGCTTGGCGCTTTCCAAGATCGCGACACCCGGCTGATCCTCGACGACGACGCGCGTGGCGATTTTCAGGCCGTCCTTGCGGAAGCGCTCGGCGACGCCTTCGAGTATACGCCGCCGCCTCTTTCTTGAGATCGGCGTGCAGCTGTTCGACGCGGTCCAGGATGTCGGTCGCCACGCTGCCGAAAATCGCAGGCTCCGCGGGCAGCGTCACCGGATAGACCGGCGTGATGACCCGCAGCAACGTGAAATCCGCATGCATCGCCGACCCCAACGTCAACGCCGGCTCCAGAATTTGCTCCGCCCACGGCGTGCCATCGAGCGGAATTAACATGTGCTTGATCGTCGGATCGCTCAGCATGTCCGGTTCTGAGACATTCGGATGCACCAGAACGAGCGGGATCGGCAAGCTGCGGACAAGCTCGTTGGTCGTGCTGCCGAGCCAAAATCGGGCCAGCGGGCCTTTGCCATGCGTCGTCATTACGACCCATTTCGCCTGCAGGCTCTCGGCTTGTTCGCGGATGACCGTCGCGATGTCGCCATCGACATTACGGATCGTCACCGGCACCGGCACCGATAAGCAGTCCTGCACCCGTTTCTGAATGGACTGCAAATATTCGCGCTCCTTCGCTCGCAACTCTTGGTCGAGCGTCGTGTCAAAGACCTGTAACTCGGCCTAGGCGGCGTCGAGCAGCGTATGCACGTGAATAAGATTCAGCGACGCATTCAATCGCCGGGCCATGCTCATCGCCAACGGGAGGGCGTGTTCGCCAAACGTTGAGCCGTCCAGAGGCACAAGAATCGAGCGGATCATGACGATCTCCTTTCAAAACAAGAGGGACGCGCGAGATTGGGGGTATCAATTGCAAACGGGATGCCAATAAAAAACGAGCGATTTCGATGCAACCGCAACCAGTAACTGTGCGGATTTGACACGGGAGACGCAAAACCGCACGGCTGAGGCTTCCCAGAGCAACATGATGTGTAGGAGGCGAAGGAAAAACGGCACTTCTGTTACCGCTCCCTGCTTGTCACGGTTGTATTCTCATCCGTTTCTGACGAATAGGTTTCCGTAGCCGAGGATGAGATGAGAAATCCACTTTTTTTGCATGAAGCTGTTCGCTCTGTCGCATGGCAGGATCTTCGCGATCTATCGTTCCTTCAATCGGTTCGTGCGGTGCTGTTGTCGTCGCCTTGGTTGGCAGCATCATTGACGCTTGCTTACAACGAGCAGTTCTTGGCCGCCTTGCCTTTCTCTGCGATATTCTTCATGGCCGGCTTGCGCCAAACACACGATGGTTTTCATGCGAAGATCGGCTTGTCGGTGATTTGGACGAACGCGTTTCTGTTTCTTTTTTCCTTATTGATGGCGATTCCATTGCACGCGGTGAGATGGATTCATGTGCGCCACCACGCCAACCCGCTTGGAGAGAAAGATATTGAGGGGATGTGCGCGACGATGCGGTGGTGGCAGGCGCTGGTTGTCGGTCCCTACTTCCCTATCCGGATGATCGTCGTGGCGCTCGCCCGTTCCAGCAGCGCGACGCGGATTTGGATCGTTGCCGAGATGGTGGCCATTCTCGGCCTGATTGGTCTGGCAGGGATGACAAATTGGGGTTGGCTATGGTTTCAATTATTGGCGATGGGATTAGGAAACTGCCTGACGGGATTCGTCGCGGTTTGGATGGTGCATCGTGGCTGTGATCGCCAGGGGATGTTTGCGCGCACGCAAAGATCGTGGCTTATCAACGCTCTGACGTTGAATAACTTCTATCACATGGAGCACCATTTGTTCCCAGCCGTCGCATCATGCAATCTACCGGAGTTGGCACGCCGATTGGACAAACTCTTACCGCGTGCAGAGCCGGTTCTAGGATCGCCTCAGAGCGAAAACAAAGCCGTGGCGGCGGTGTGTGATTCACTCTAACTATACTTTGAACGGCTAGATTTGTCCGATCCATTGAATGGTGGCACAGACATTCTTGTCTGTGTTTGCGTTTTACACAGACAAGAATGTCTGTGCCACCAATGCGACAAATCCAATCGTGTGAAGTATATACTTCGAGAGGATGAATTTGTCCGGTCCGAGGCTGAGCGCCAGCGAAGGGCACGACGCGGCCCTTCGCTGGCGCTCAGCCTCGGAAAAACGACGAGCAGGCCTCGCACTAATCGTTGCCGCCTCCTCTTCGCGCCTTTGCGTGAGCTTCTTTCACATGCTCGGCAATGCATCCAAATCTCCGCTTGCCTGCCTCATCCCATGGTACGTCTCAGCAAGCATTGGCCGACCGTCCGCAATCCCGTAAAATAAGCGAAATTCTCGCACTTTGAGGTCACGCAATGTCCCAATCGATCGCGAAACTCGCCCTGGCAGACGGAACCGTATTCACTGGCCTGGGCTTTGGGGCCGTTGGCGAAACGTTCGGCGAAGTGGTTTTCAACACCAGTATGACCGGCTATCAAGAAGTCCTCACCGATCCATCTTACACGGGCCAAATCGTGACGATGACCTATCCGCTCATCGGCAACTACGGCATCAACCTCGAAGATCGCGAATCGAAAATCCCGCAAGTCGAAGGCTTCATCGTCCGCGAGTGTGCTCGCCATCCCAGCAACTTCCGCTCGACGATCTCGCTCTCCGACTATCTCGCCGAGCACAATGTCGTCGGCATCGAGCGGATCGATACGCGCTCGCTCGTTCGTCGAATCCGCGTCGGCGGGGCGATGACGGGCGTGCTCAGCACCACCGATCTCGACGACGCTTCGCTGGTGCGCAAGGCCCGCGCGAAGCCATCGATCGTCGGTATCGACCTGGCCAAGACGGTGATGCCGGATGGTGCATTTGCTTGGAAGGATGGGTTCAACAGTCCATTTCACACGCAGCAGCTGCACGCTGGGACGACGCGGCATCGCGTCGCTGCGCTGGACTTCGGCATGAAGTGGAACATCCCGCGCTGCCTGGTCGAGATGGGCTGCGATGTCACGGTCGTCCCCGGCACGGCCAGCGCGAAGGATATCCTCGCGCTCAATCCGGACGGCGTGTTCATCTCGAACGGCCCGGGCGATCCGGAACCGCTTACCTATGCGATCAATACCATCCGCGACCTGATTGGAAAGAAGCCGATCTTCGGCATCTGTCTCGGCCATCAGCTGCTGGGGTTGGCGCTAGGCGGGAAGACGTTCAAGTTGAAGTTCGGACACCGCGGCGCCAATCAGCCGGTATTGAACAAGCGGACGGGGCAGGTCGAGATCACCTCGCAGAACCATGGTTTCGCCGTCGATCCGACGACGTTGCCAAGTGACGTCGAAGCGACGCACATCAACCTCAACGACAATACGCTGGAAGGCCTACGCCACACGCGCTATCCGGTGTTCAGCGTGCAGTATCACCCGGAGGCGTCGGCGGGGCCTCATGACAGCACGTATTTGTTCGAGGAGTTTCGCAAGCTGATGGAAACGTAGCTCCGTTTTGCCGCTTGCGGCTTAGCGCTCGCCTCGCACCTTCTGAACGCGGCAGATTCGGCCAATCCTTCCTCGTTCTCAGGCTCTGCATGGGGACGGCACGGCGGGCGACGCTGCTTTGGAACGAGGTAAAAGCTGAATCCATTCGCGATTGCCGTTCCGATTTCTGCATCCAGGTGTTATTATGGCAAGCGTGAAAGCCATGTTCTTCCTTCCGAATGAGGACAATGACGGGCGGAGCCTTGAGGAGGAGATTAGGGAACTGGAGATGGAGCTCACGTTTACCTTCGCCGGTTGGACGTGCGCCGGCTACGTCGCGGGACACTATCGGATGGCCGACGGAACTGGTGCAAGTGACGTCAATTCATCCTATTTCGTCGTGCTTGACGAGTCACGGATTGATGTATTGGCCGAAATACTGAAGAACTTCATGGATGGAACGACCCAAGAAGCGATTTATCTCGAAATCCATCGAAATGTGGAATTTTGATTTATTACGAAGGAATGATACCATGAGCCTTCACGAACTCGAGCAAGAAATCCGAACCGTCATCGCCACCGAACCCAATGCGATGCGATTCAGCGAACGAATATTTGCTCACGATGGCCTCTTCGCCAAACTCGCAACGACGCAAGAAGAGCGAAAGCTATTGATCGCGTCTCCCTTGTATCGCCAGGCGCAAGACCGCTTCCATGAGTTGCAGTCGAAGGAATTGGCCACGTTTCGAGCAAAGATCGCCGACCTGCGGAAAGAGCCGGCCTATGCGGAATCGGCAGTAAAAGTGGAGCGGATCCGCCTGAGCGTGTAGAGCGGAATCGTCTCTGCTTTCACTTCAGCGCATGCCGTGCGAAGAACTCCCACATCACTTCATTGGCACTGATATTACTCGTATTCGTGCCGAGAAACGCGGGGCTAAAGGCGTTGCCCGGCCAGGTGTGGCCGCCGGTTTCGATCGTGTAGAGGATGACGTCTGCACCAGTGCGTCCAGCCGGGTATGCTTTGCGAGTGACGCGTAGTTTGTCGGCTTTGGATTCGACTTCGGATTCCGTCGCCTTCTCATCACAACCATTCGCCTTTACGCAGGCGAGGATGGTGTCGTTGACCGAGCGGAACTTCAGGAATGTTGGGATATCCTTTTTCTTGGGTGGGCCGTCATAGGGCACGAGTGTGTCCTTCGTGCCGTGAAAATGCACGACAGGAATGGGCCGCTTTGGCTCGTACTTTTCAATCGCCATAGTACCCGCGACCGGCGCGATGGCGGCAATGCGTTCGGACATCTCGGCGGCCAGGCGGTACGACATCATGCCGCCGTTGGATAACCCGGTGATGTAAACGCGTTTCGTGTCCACGTTGAGCGAGCCGATCACGTCGTCGAGCACTTTGGCGAGGTATTTGACATCGTCCACTTTCTGCTTGTTGAGATCGCCCGGAAAGAGACCAGCATTCCAGGTTTGCAGGAATCCACCCGGCCCAGTGCCATTGGGATAGACGACGATGAACCCGTGCTTGTCGGCGGTTGCATTGAGCTGGCAGAACGCTTCCATCATCTTGGCGTCCATCATCGCACCGTGCAGCGCGAGCACGATGGGCATCGCTTTCTTCGCGTCGTATTTTGCCGGCACATGTATCCAATGCAGGCGCTTGAGGTCATCGACGGTGATTTGACGCTTGTGATTGCCCTCGCCAAGCGATTCCGGCTGCGCGATAAAGAGGGCGGAGATGAGTAGCAGTGATCCGATCATTGGTCATTCCCAAATATTGAGACAATTACTAACCACAGAGGCACAGAGAACACAGAGAAAATACCAAGAAATGTAGGATCGATGAAAGACGAATCGTGCGTTCGATTCCAATTCTTCGCATTTTCTCTGTGTTCTCTGTGCCTCTGTGGTTCAACTTTTTTCTATCGCGGCGATCTTTCGTTCCCATAGGTCGCACAGTTCGCGGGTGCGATCGACCGACGCGCCAAGATACTGGCCCGGATCGTCGAGCACGGCGAGTTGATCCGGTGTCATCTTCGCAAGGTACGTGGCGATCGACGCATCCTCACGCAGCAGCTGCGACAGCGGACGTTGCTGCAGGCGGGCGTCGCGCGCCAACACTCTCGCTTTTTCGTGGGCGGCCGGATGACCGTACATCGCCAGCAATACGTACAACGGCTCCGCGGTGATCGGGTCCTTGCCGGCGTCGAGCACTTCACGCATCCGCACGGCATCAGGCTCCACTGCGGTGAGCGTTTGGCTCAATCGCTGAATCGCATACGCAAACGCCGCGACATGCTCCATTACATACCGCATCGAGGCCGAGTTTGTCAAGTCGCGCTGATGCTCGGAAATCTGGTCCATCAGCACCGTCGTCAGTCTCGGCATGTAGGCCTTCCACATGCTTTTGACGTTCTCGAAATCCTTCGGGTTGACCTTATGTGGCATCGTCGAGGAGCCGACGATTTGGCTGTTCGGGTCGTTCGCCTTCTTGTCGCGCAGCTCACGCAACTCGCTCCGTTGCAAATGGCGGAAATCGTCCGCGATATTGGCGAACACGCCCCAGCACGACGTCAGCGCATAGACGTAGTCGGCGATATACTCCGGCTGCGTGACTTGCGTCGAAATCTCCGGCGGCACGAGGCCGAGCTTGCGCATCAACGCCGCTTCGACCTCGGCAGGCTTGGCGCTTAGCAACCGTAATGCATTATACGCTCCGACTGCGCCGGCGAACTTGCCACGCAGGTTCTTTGCCGACTGCACGATCATCTCGATCCGCTGTCCGAGCCGAGAGACGTACAGTGCGACAGCGAATCCGAACGTCATTGGCACGGCGTGTTGGCCATGTGTGCGGCCCATCTGCAGCGTGGCGGCGTGGGCGCGGGCCATCGCGATCAGCTGCCGTTCGAGCGCGATCAGGTCCGGCACGATGACATCGCGCGTCACATCAACGAGGCTCAACGCCCGAGCCGTATCCATGATGTCCGCCGAAGTCGCGAACAGATGCACGTACGGCTTCGCTTCCGCACTGACACGCTTGCCCATGCAATTGACGAGGGCACGGATATTATGCTGAATGCGGCGTTCTTCCTCGTACACCTCGTCGGGCGTCACCGCTTCCGCCGCTTGCGTGATCTCCTCCGCCGCCGAGCGCGGGCAAACGCCAAGGTCGGCCAGCGTCTGCGCCAAGGCCGCCTCGACTCGCGCCAGATAGCGGACCTGGGCGTTCTCGGAGACATATCGGCTCAGCTTCGCGAAGAAAGTCGCGTCCGCGAAATAATAGCGAGCATCAAACGGCGAGGCGGCATCAAATGGATTCATGTCTGCATGGTCTCGTGCCGTGAAGGTTGTATTTGGATTGTCCGGCGATTGTTTCATTTGTCGAGCTATCAACCGTCAGCTATCAGCTTTCAGCCAATCAAATCTGATAGTCGTTAGTTGTCGACGCATTCTTTCATTCTATTGCGCAAGCGAAAAAGCCAAATAACACGTGATCGGGCAGGACGGGCTCACGCGACACGCATTTTGAAGTTACGATGGAAAGCAATCCTCTGTATAATCGCAGAGAAGGAGAAAAATAATGACGCTTGCCACGATTGATCTTGCGGAGAGTTCACGCGCGGTCCTGCGTGAACTCGTCGATGCCACGGGAAAGACGCCGAACGAGGTCGTTGGCAGCGCTCTCGATGCGTACCGGCGGCAACTTTTTTTCGAGAAGCTGAACGCAGGCTACGCGGAACTTCGTAGCGACCCCGTTGCGTGGGCTGAATTTCAGAGCGAATTCGCGGAGTTGGATTCAGTTCCGATCGATGGGCTGCCAGAGGAACGATGGACCGAAGACGGTCTGTGTATCTCGTCGCTACCTGAGGACAACACGGGTGGCACCGGCGTTCCTGCAGGTGGCCACGAATGAACGATCTTTCTCGCGGCGAAATCTGGCTGGCTGACCTGGCACCGACCTGCGGTCACGAACAATCGGGGGTGCCGTCCCGTGCTTATCGTGAGCGACGACCAATTCAACACAGGTTTGTCCGGCTTGGTGATGGTCGTGCCTCTCACATCAAAAACGCTCAAATCAAAGAGTATTTCGTCGCGCGTTTCGGTAATCCCGCCGGAGGGCGGATTGAAGACGCCGAGCGTGATCCTTTGCGACCAAGTTCGAACGACTAGCAAAGATCGTCTTTCAGGTGCCGCGTGGGGCAAAGCTTCGGCTAAGACGCTGGCGGAAGTTGAAATGATCCTTCGGCAACTACTGGCACTCTGATCGAGCGGCATGTCAACTGGCGATTCAAAGCGTTTGGTGGCTCATTTTCAGGATACTACAATGCGATTTTTGTTCCTTTTGATCTCGCTGATTATGCCATCATTCGTGCACGCCCAGCCCGTCTTCCGTGCCGGCGCTGCGACGAGCAACATCACGCCGATTCTGGGTGGCGATATCATCGGCGGGTTTGTGCCGTTTCCGGCTACGCATATCCACGACGAGTTGCACGCTCGCTGTCTCGTGCTCGATGATGGGACCACGAAGCTCGCCATCGTCGTTTGCGATTTGCTCGGCATTGGTCGAAATGTCAGCGATGAGGCTCGTGCGCTCATCAAGGACCAGATTGGCATTCCGATCGACAACGTGCTCATCAGCGGCACACACACGCATTCGGCAACCAGCGCGCTCGGCAAAGATGCACGCCTGCTCAATCAGGAGATGGACGAGTACCAGCGCTTCGTCGCCCGGCGAATCGTCGATGGCGTTCGCCGGGCGCATAACCAGCTTCGGCCCGCGCAGCTCGCTGTCGGTAGCGTGTCGGTTCCGGAGCACGTGTTCAATCGCCGTTGGCATATGAAGGCCGGCAGCATCCCGCCGAATCCGTTCGGCGGGATGGACAAGGTCAAGATGAACCCGCCCGCCGGCAGCGCTGATCTGGTCGAACCCGCGGGGCCGACCGATCCCGAAATTCCGATCCTCGCATTTCGTGGCACCGACGGCAAATGGATCAGCGTCTTCACGACGTATTCGCTCCATTACGTCGGCGGCGTCGGGAATGGCCACATCTCCGCCGACTATTTCGGCATCTACTGCGATGCGCTTGCCAAACGCCTCAAGGCGGACGGTCTCGTCGCGCTGATGGCCAACGGTACGAGCGGCGACATCAACAATATCAACTTCAAACAGCCACGCGGAAAGAAGGAGCCGTATCAACAGATGCGCTTCGTCGCCGAGGATGTCGCCGACAAGGTACACGCGACTTTGGCGAACCTGACGTTCCGCACCGACGTGACGCTCGCCGCCCGCTATCGCGAACTGCCGGTCGGTACGCGCAGGCCGGACGCGAAGCTGTTGGAATGGGCCAAGGCGAAAGTCGCTGAGCCGAAGATCAAGGGCAAGACCGACCTCAGCGTGATCTACGCCGCCCGCACGCTGCGCATGGCCGAGCATCCGGAGAAGCTCAAGATGCCGTTGCAAACGCTGCGCATCGGCGATGTTTCGATCGGCACGATGCCGTGCGAAATATTCTGCGAGATCGGCCTGGAGTACAAGAAACGCAATGGCAAGCAGCCAGCGTTTCTCATGTCGCTGTCCCACGGATACTACGGATATCTGCCTACGCCCCGTCAGCACGGACTCGGCGGCTACGAAACCTGGCTCGGCACGAATCGCCTCGAAGTCCAGGCGTCAGTGCGGATGCTCGACGCGCTTGTGGAGATGACCGCCGAGATGCGGAAATAAGTGTAGCCGCTCGCCTTCGGCGAGCGCGGACTGGTAGTGCGGCAGCCGCGGATCGCGCTCGCCGAAGGCGAGCGGCTAAACACGGAACGTAGTTGATCTACGCCGTTGCTCGTACAATGTTCACATCGTCCATTACTTGACAAGGTCTAATGATGTCCGCGCTGAAGCCGATTGCTTTGAAGAAAGAGGGCGACGATCGCCTCGTCATCGAATGGAGCGACGGCCATCGTGGCGTTTATCCGTGGACGCATCTGCGCAATAGCTGTCCTTGTGCCGCCTGTAACGAAGAACGTGCGAAACCGCCCGATCCGTTTCGCATACTGAAGCCGAGCGAACTAGGGCCACTCAAGCCGGTAACAATCAGCCCGATTGGCTACTACGCTTACAGAATCGTGTGGAGCGATGGCCATGATTCGGGCTTGTTCACGATCGGAAACCTGCGAACGCTTTGCCAATGTGCGGAATGTGTAAAATGACCTCGAATTGTAGGGTGCGTCAAGCGCCAGCGCCGACGCACCAGGGCCTTGCGATCGATTGGTGCATCGGCGCTGGCGCTTGACGCACCCTACAATTCAACGAATATCCCAACGAATAATACATACGGAGAACTACCTATGCAGCCTCAAGGCGCTGTGCAGCAGAAAATCAGCATGCCCAACGTGAAGAACATTATCGCCGTCGCCAGCGGAAAGGGCGGCGTGGGCAAATCGACTGTTGCGACAAATCTCGCGCTCGCCCTGCATATGCACGGCCGGCGTGTCGGGTTGCTCGATGCTGACATCTATGGCCCGAGCATCCCGATCATGATGGGCATCAGCGAGGTATTCGATCCGAACACGACGCAGTTCCCGCTCGATCGTTACGGAATCAAGCTGATGTCGATGGGCTTCTGGGTCAAGCCAGAGACGGCGATGATCTGGCGTGGGCCGATGGTGCACAAGTACCTCACGATGTTTCTTACGCAGATACCGTGGGGCGAGCTTGACTATCTCGTCATCGACCTGCCGCCGGGCACAGGTGACGCCCAGCTAACGCTGACGCAAACCGTCCCGCTGTCGGGCGCGGTGATCGTGACGACGCCGCAAGACGTGAGCCTAATCGACGCGCGCAAGGGCCTAGAGATGTTTCGCCAGGTTCGCGTGCCGGTGCTGGGCATCGTCGAAAACATGAGCTATTTTGTCGGCGAGGATGGCAAACGCTACGAAATCTTCCGTCACGGCGGAGGCAAAAAGCTCGCCAAAGAAGCCGACGTGCCGTTCCTCGGCGAAATTCCACTCGACCCGCGCATCGCCGAGTGTGGCGACGCCGGCGACCCGATCGTGCACAAGGATCCCGCCAGCCTAATCGCGAAGACGTATGTGCAGCTAGCGAACACGGTCGTCGAGCAGGCGCGCAAGGTCGCAGGCGAGACGGCCGAACTGCCTACGCTGCAGCTGTGATTATCCCAGCGAACCGTACTCCGTAAGGAGCACGGTAGGTCTGCGTATGGGATGGGACCGCGCGAGCGCTGATCGGAAGCGGATCGCTACTGATGCCATTCGCCCGTAAACTTCTTGTACAAGTCCTTGTACTGCCGTTCAAACCACACCGGCGCCGATGGGATCCCTTCCTGTCCCAGCGCATCGACGGCGACGATCCAGTACCGGCGCGTGTCCTTGTTCTTGTTCGTGTCGATGAAGCGATTCTCTTTCACGGGGTCGCCCGTCACGCGCGTCACGGGTTGCCCCGCGCCGTTGATGCGCGGCGACTCCATGCGATAGACGCGATAGCCCACGATGTCCGCCTCGACGCTCGTGTCCCATTTCAAATGACACTTCACGCCGTCTTCCTTCGCGAACACCGCCTTCGGCGACGACGGGATCGTCAGAACATATGGCCCCGCGCCCGATTCGACGCCCGTCTTGTTGACAGCGCGAATGCGATATGCGTAGACGGCGAAGCGGTACGGCTTGCCCGTGTCGAAAAGTTGGCTTCCCGCGAAGCGATGGTGATACTGTTCGTCGGACAGCGGCGCTTGTTGTTTGAGATCAATGAGGATGTCGGTAAATTCCGTTCCGAGGATCGGTCTCGGCGTCAGGCGACTGAACACGCCAATCGCCTTGATCGCGCCAACCGACGGCTTCTCGAGCGGGGCCGTGTCCTTGCGCAAACGAATGATTTGGTCCTCGGTGAATACTTCAACAGGTGCGCGTTCGACCACATATCCGACGACACCCTCGGCCTTGGAAGCCGGCCAGCGCAGTTCGACTTTCGTTGTCGATCGAACCGATGCGATCACGTCCTCCACGAGCGGCGGCTTGGTGCGCGGCTTTGGCGCTTGCACACCAAACTGCCGCACGGCCTGCGTGCCATAGCGATATGTCCAAATCTGCTGCTCACGATCAACGCCAGGCACGCGCTGCGGCGGGTTGACGTAGTTCTCCATGAGGATGACGTTCTGATCGGGAATCGCCGCCATGATGCGGCGCCGCTGCCCGCCGCCGGGCGGTTCGGCTTTCGGGTTCATCTTGATCCAGGTATTCTTCGTGTGCTCGTAGACCCAGGTTTCGTAATGCCAGCCGTCGTCGCCTTCCACTTTGCCTTGAGCACGAACCGAGGCAACGATGACATCGCTGAAGTCGTCATACGCCAGCACCGCATCGTTCTTATCTGTCGGCGGCATGGTTGTGGGCTTCAGGTCGGTCCATTCGTTTTTCGTGAGGTCATAGGCCCAGGTGTGCGGATCGTCGCTGAACTGGGTGCCGAACAGGATGTGCCTTTTCATCGATTTGTGATACGCCATCGTACCCGCCGAGCGCGAGGCTGGTTGCTTGGTTTTGGGCAGCATGCGAACCCAGGAGTTGTCGTAGGGGTCATAGACGATGGTGCCGTCGTTCGAGCCTTCACCGCCGAAGATGACGACGACCTGATGATCGCTATCCCACGACGCGCAGCGCAAAGGGCGAGGGTGCAACGTGGGCACGGGACGCATGTCGCGCCAGGTGTTGCTGACGATGTCGTAGCTCCAGACCGAGGTATTGCTCAGATAATTCTCGCGGAACCAATGCCAGCCATGGCTGCCGGAGAACGCGGGAAACCGCAGGAATCGCCCGGTGACGGGATCGTAAAGATTTTGCGCGTTACAGCACGCGCCGGGTGGCGAGGTGTTCGGTTCTTTCAGCGTCCATTTGGCCGTCGCGGGGTTGTAGGTCCAGGTCTCGGCATTCTGCTCACCACCGCCGCCCTGATTGTGACCCGCCCAGCGGACGAGCAGCTTGAGCTTGGTGTCGTAACCGAACGAGCCTTCGTAGCCCAGCATCGGTGACGGCGGACCGTCTTTGAGCGGACTGCGCTTGATCCAGGTGTTCGCGTCCTGTTGCAGCGGCATGGCGGGTTGGCTCGACGCGGCGTGGATAATGGTGAAGGCGACGAACAGAACAATTCCAATTCGCATGATATTTCCCCCGTTTAGCCGCTCGCCTTCGGCGAGCGCGGACATGACGATTTCGCGATAACAGGTGCGCTGTATCCGCGCTCGCCAAAGGCGAGCGGCTAAACAATGAATTACGCAAACACTTCGCCGATCACTTCGCCGCCGTTGACGGTCGCCAGTTCGTTGCGATTGTTATGGCGATAGACGAGCCGATGCTGGTTGACGCCGAGCGCGTGTAGGATCGTGGCGTGCAGATCGTTCGGATGGATCGGGCGTTCGATCGCCGCGTAGCCGATGGGGTCAGTCGCGCCAATAACCTGCCCGCCCTTGACGCCGCCGCCGGAGAGCCACATCGAATAACCCGATGGCGAATGATTGCGGCCCGGATTGACTTCGCGATTCTCGGCGGCGGGCGTACGGCCGAACTCGCCGCCCCAGACGATCAGTGTTTGATCGAGCAGGCCGCGCCGCTTCAGGTCGGCCAATAATCCCGCAATCGGCTTGTCGGTCTTCAGGGCTTGCGGCGTATGGTTGGCGATGAGGTTGCCATGCGCGTCCCAGCCGCCGGACCGGAGCTGGATGAAGCGCACGCCGCGCTCGACGAATCGGCGGGCGAGCAGGCACATCGTGCCGAACTCGTTGGTGTCCGCGTTGCCGATGCCGTAGAGGTTCTTCGTTTCGTGCGTTTCGCGTGCCAGATCGAACGCCTCCGGGCCGACGGTTTGCATGCGAAAGGCGAGTTCGTAGGAGCGGATGCGTGCTTCGAGTTCGCCATTGCCGGCGTGGCGCTCGAGATGGCGACGGTTGAGTTGATCGAGCAGGTCGAGTTGGGCTTCGCGCTCATCCACTCGAACGCCGGTGGGCAGCGAGGCGTGCGGGATGCCGGTCGATTCGACGATGGTTCCTTGGTGGCGAGCAGGCAGAAACCCAGAGGCCCAGGCTACGGGCCGACCCGTTTCGCCGGCTTTCATGACGATGAAGCCGGGGAGATTCTGATTCACCGAGCCAAGGCCATAGTGCACCCAGGCGCCGATGCTGGGGCGATCGCCGATCTGCGTGCCGGTGGTGGCGAGATATTCCGCCGGGGCGTGGATTGGACTATCGTGTCGGCAGCTGCGGAGGATGCACAGGTCATCGACGTGACGAGCGATATGTGGGAAGATTTCGGACACCTCGATGCCGCTTTGGCCGTGGCGGTTGAAGCGATAGGGAGAGCCGAACAGATCGTTGAGCGGTGATCGCGCGATGCGTGGGATGCTCGCTGCGATGCTGGCGGGAACCGTGCCGCCGTGCAGTCGCGTCAAGAGCGGCTTGGGGTCGAAGGTGTCGACCTGGCTTGGTCCGCCGCCCATGAAAAGAAAGATGACGCTGCGTGCCTTGGCGTCAGGCCGTGGCGCGAGTGTTGGCCTGGCGTCGTTCGCTTTGAGAAGATCGGCCAACGCGAGCAAGCCAAACCCGCAGCCGGCACGCGCCAACATCTCGCGGCGAGAAATTTTTGACATTCTCATATATAGCCCGCCATTTATGGCGGGTCCCCGAAGCAAACCCGCCATAAATGGCGGGCTATATCTCACTCGATATACGCAAACTCATTCAGGTTCAAGATCGCCTGGCAATACTGTGTCAGCGCGTTGTCCGGTTGCGATGCGAGCCGCTCGAAGAAGCGCAGGCCCAATGTGCGTTCACGCTCGTCGGGTTCGCGGCCCAATGTCGTGCGATACACGGCGGTGATTTGTTTGGCGCGATCATCGCCCACCGACTTCGCGATGCGATCCGCCAGCGATTTGGCCCGCGCAAGAGCAAATTCGCTGTTGAGCAGATAGAGCGGTTGCAGTGCGACGGTTGTCGTTTCGCGTTTGACGCAGCTCTCGGTCATCGCAATGAGACCATCGAACAATCGCTGATGATACGCTGGCAGATCGCGCTTTTGCAGTAGATAGAGCGATCGCCTCGTGGTCTTGTCGTCCGCGCTGCTTGGCCCACCGATGGCGCGATCTAGGTCGCCAGCCACGGCCAGCCAGCTATCGCGCAGCGCCTCGGCCTCCAGTCGCCGGGGCGACCAGCGCCAGAGGTAGCGATTGTCGGGATCGCGCTTAGCGTTCGCCGGATCATTTGCGGATGCTTGTCGGTAACCATTGGACGACAGAATCAGCCGATGGATGTGCTTGGTGCTGCCGGTTCGCAGCAACTCGGCCGCCAGCCAATCAAGCAATTCGGGATGCGTCGGTGGTGCGCCTTTGACGCCGAAGTCGCTCGTGGTCGCCACCAGACCACGGCCGAAGTGGTATTGCCAAACGCGGTTAACATAGACGCGGGCGGTGAGCGGATTTTGTTCATTCGTGAGCCAATTTGCGAGGTCGAGGCGAGAAGAATTTCCCTCACCCCCGGCCCCTCTCCCGGCGGGAGAGGGGAGCACGCGCGGCCAACCGGTATCGACGACAAACGCCGGTTTGTGCACGTCGCCGGCTTCAAACAAGATCGGCTTCGCGCCGGCCAAATTCTTCGGCGAGTACGGCAGCGGGTAGAAGCCCTTCATCGGCAGCACCGTCACCGCATGCGGACTCGTCGCCGGCGAAAAGTAGCCGAACGTCTGCGGCTTCTCCAGCATGGTCTTTTCCAGCTCCGCGACTGTCTTCTTGGCGACATCGTAACGCTTCTTCTCGTTGGCGTTCAGCATGCGTTCATAATGCCCGGCCGTGAATTGGAACAATAGATCGGCCTCGCGCGCCAGCTTGTCCTCGTCCGGCGTGCGATCATGGCGAGGCAACGCCAGAGCGCGAATTTGATTAGGTGATAGTCCCTTGCGAATTTCCTCGTACTTGCGCTCTTGGCCCAGTGCGAACATTGTGTCGCGTTCCTTCAGCGCTTCATCGAAACCCTTGGGGTTTTTGGCCTCATATTCTTTCCACAAACTCGGATTCCGCAGGGCGAGATTGGCAGGTTGGCCTTTGACGAAGTAACCCATGAAGCGGTAATAGTCGCGGGCGGTGATCGGGTCGAACTTGTGATTATGGCACTGAGCGCATTGCATCGTCAGGCCGAGGAAGGCACTCGCGGTGGTGTTGACGATATCGACGTGGATATCGTTGCGTTGCCGTAAGCGGTCCTCTTCGTTGCTGGATAGGCGTGCCGAGGCCAGGAAGCCCGTGGCGATGATATTGTCGTCGGAGTGGGGTACGATTTCATCGCCGGCGATTTGGGCACGAACGAAATCGCGAAACGGCATGTCATCATTGAACGCCCGCACGACCCAATCGCGATACCGCCAGGCAAACGCTCGGAGATGATTGCTTTCATAGCCCTCGGATTCCGCGAACCGTGCGACATCCAGCCAATGCCTACCCCAGCGCTCGCCATAGTGCGGACTGTTCAGCAAACGATTGATCTGAGCCTTCCACAACTCTCCCCGTCTAGCGCCCGCGTGATCCCACGTTGACACAAATTGCTCGGCAACGGACGCCTCAACCGGCAGCCCCGTCAGGTCGAGCGTCACGCGGCGCAACTGCGTTCGCGCATCAGCAGGCGGAGCCGGCGTCAGCCCGATTTCGCGATGTTTGACGGCGATGAAAGCGTCGATCGGATTCGCCGCTTCGTTCACCTTCGGAACTACCGGCGCACGAATGGACTGAAACGCCCAGTGGTCGGATTTCGCTGCCGCGGGGAACAGCGTATCGTCCCACGCCAGCCCCTGGTCGATCCACGCACGCAAGACCGCAATCTCCGCAGGCACCAACGGCGGCCCCTTGCGTGGCATCAGCTTGTTCGGAATCTTCCCCTGCACCGCGTGAATGAGCCGACTGTTCGCGCTATCGCCGACCTTCACGAGCGGCTTGCCTGTCGTCTCGCCGAGCAATTCCGCGCGAAGATCGAGCCGATAGCTTGCGGTGGCATCGGTGCCGCGATGGCAGGAAAAGCATCGCGCATCCAGGATCGGCACGACATCACGGCGGAAGTCGATTTTCATCGGCGGTTGCGCGTGGATCGGCGCGGCACCTACGCAACACAAGAATGTGAGAAGGTAACGATGCATTGCATATTCCATTGTTGGCACGACAAACGCCCAATGGTGAGGTACTCCGAACCGTTGGGATATACGCACGGGACATCCCAACGGTTCGGAGTACCTCACCATTGGGCTTGCATCACGGCTGCACGTCGAGCTTCACCTCGGCGACGATCGGCTCGCCGTTTTGCCGCAGCGTCGCCCGCACGATGACCGGCATGTTGAATGGCCCCGTCAGCTTCCCGGCACAAGTCACGGTCAACGTACCGCGCTCGTCCTTGACGGCAATTGTGACTTTCGCCGCTGTGATACCTCGCATGTGCGCTGAGGCCAAGATGTCGAGTTCGACCGGGCCTACAACGCCCTGCCCGCGTTTGATGCGTACCGCGATTTCAAACGATTTGCCGGGGATCGCCGCGAACGAGGTACGATCCGTCTCCAAGGCCAGCTTGCCTGGCCCGACGACGGCGACGAGTTGCTCATTCTGGTTCACCGAGCTGAACGAAATGCGATGCTCACTGCCATCGGGTTCTTTGATCACGCCGACGCCTTGCACGCACACTCGGCAGGTGCGGCCCGTTTCCATCCACGGCGGGAGGTAGGCGGAGTACGTAAATTCACTGACACCCGCAGGCACAGTGAACGTCGGCCCTTCGACGCCTTGCAGATGCCGCGCTTGTCGATCGGCGAGGCCGACTTCGATCGGGCCGTCGTAGCCGTTGCGTTCGATCGTGTACTTGCGTTTGTGCATCCCGCCGCGAGCCGCGAAACCCATGTCGTATTCGCCTTTGAGAATGAACGGCGTCGACAGCGCGACGGCGAGCAGCACGCTTGTCTGGTCCGGCTGTCTGCGAACGCTTACCAGCGTGGCCGTGCGTTTGGCATCTTTGGTCGTGCCGAGGATCGTCAATCGTGCGATGTCGATCTTGGCGGTTTCCTCGGCTTTGAGTGTCAGGTCGACCGACACCTGATTCGCCGGGATGACGATCGGCGTGAATGAGACATCGGCGGGCAGGCCCTGAATCTCAATCGCGATGGGCTCCTTGAATCCGCCGATGCGCTCGACGTTCAGCTTCAACTTGCCCGTTCCTTTGCGAAGCACGGTGACGGCATCGATTGGGAACGTCAAGCGAAAGTCCAGTGCCGGCGGCGGTGCGATGCGCAGTCGATACGCAAAGTCCAAGCCGCCGCGAGAGCGGAAGCGGTCCTGCACCTGCACGCGATATTCGCCGTCGGCCGTCGGCTGAAAGCGTAACGACGGGTCGCCGGTCGTCGCCTCGGCCCTGGCGATCTCTTTGCCTGCCGAGTCGGTGATGCTGATGACGCCGTCAAGTTTCGAGCCGAGACGAGCGGCGCGAAGTTCGACATCGAAGATGTCGCCCTTTTTGGCCTGAATCTTCCATTCATCGATTTGGCCCGGTTTTTCGATTCGGCCATTCAAAATTGCAGGTAGGGAAATAGTCTGTGCGAAGTCCTTCGGTGCGAGGTATTCCGTATAGGTGTCGGTGTCGAGGGTGATCGGCGTCGTCGTTTTTGCGTGAGCGCTAAACGTAAACGCGGATGGTGCGTCGGCCGGAATAGTGACTGGTTGTTTGGTGGGCACACCGTGGCCGAATAGCGTGATATTAACGTCGCTGCCACGACGGCCGCCGAGCGGAAAGACGTGATCGACGAACGGTTCCGCGCTTACGGTAAGGCGATAGACAAACGCCTGGCCGCCCTGGGTTCGCACATCGTCTATGCGCAGTTGGTACTCGCCGTCCGCCGGTGCGATGAAGCGGATGACCGGATCGCCGCCGAGCGTCATCGCGGCGTCGGATTCGGCCAGGCGACGGCCCTGCGCGTCGCGAATTCCGAGCCTCGCGTCGAGCGGCGAACCCAACCGGGCGGCGTTGACCTCGCAGCGCACCGCTTCGCCTTTCTTTGCGCGGAAGGCGTAGATATCGACATCTTCACGCGGAAAAATGCGCCCGTTGATCGTGATCGGCAGCCCGACCGGCACGGGCAGCGGGTCGCCGTCGATTTCCTCCTCGACAATCTCAGGCAAATCGCCGACGACGAACTTCAGCGCCGACGTCGCACCCTGCGATGTCCACAGCCGCCAATGCCGCTCGCCGGACAACGCATCGGGCGCGACGGCGATTGTGCCTGCCATATCTTTGGGATAATCCTCCTGCCGTTGCGAATCGGGCAGCGGCAGAATCGGCCCTTCAAACCACGCCGTCTTCGTGCGCGTCAAGAATTTCGGCGAGGTGATGCCTTGGCCAAGCATCTCGAAGCCGCACTTCTCGTGCAGAAAGAGACCGCCGACGCGGACGTTCACTTTCGTGCCGCGCTGACCGCCGGCAGGAAAAATGTAAGCCGCGACCGGCGGATTGGCGTAAGCGAACGATGGCAGGACAGCCAAAATGAGCATTGCAGGAAAGCGCATGGCAACTCTCGAGAAAAAAGTCGTCCAACCGACCGAGGGTAAGCGGTTATTTTACCAGATTTGCGGAGAATATCGCCAATCAATTTTGCATGGATGACAAAAGTCGGTGCCCGCCAAAGTCAGGAATCCTCGTTCTTGTGCAGAGAATGCGGGAACGTAGAGAATGGCTTCTACATTGTGAGGTTCCTTACGGACGGAAATAATTCAACCAACACCGTTGAGGTTGGAGGATCCGCATCGCTGATATCAAACATGAGTTGCGTGACTTGGACGGAAGAGATGTTTTTGGGATGAGACGCCATCAATGTTGAGGAAATAGGAATGCGAGCCCAAAAGTGTAGTACTCCGAACCGTTGGGCTCCCAGCGGCTCGGAGTACGTCGTCCTTGGCCGCTCGCTGTAGGCTAGCGCGACCCGTGTGTTGTGCGACATCGGTTCGCACTGCGCTTCGCGGCTGATGAAAACGCGGCATTAGCGGGAAATCGGGGCAGGGATCGGGGGCAACGATTCATCCGTAGGGTAATCGGTCGTCATTGGACCGACGGGAGCGGAAATCGGTTCGCCCGCATCGCTTGGGTACACCGGAATCTGCGCCAGCGGTTCGATCAGCACGCCGCCGTCGTAGCTGCCGGTCGGACAGTACGACACCGGGTAGTAGCATTGCATCGGCTGACACCAGTAGTACCAATGTCGGCAGCACGGGTCCCAATAGCAGTAGCATCGGTAGCGCATATCCCAGCGTTGGCAGCTCCAGTGATAATGGCTTCGGCCACGGTAGTAGGTTCCGTGCGAGAAGAGCGAGCCGTGCGTGTGGTGATAATTGACGTAGCGCGGCGCCGGGTTGAAGTTGATCCGCACGGTCGGCTTCACCGAGCCAAGGCCAAGGTTGGCGTTGATTCGGACAGGCGACTTCACCGAGCCAAGGTCGAGGTTGGCGTCGAGTCGGACGGGCGGCGCGACTTTCTGCACCTGGATCTTTGCGATCTGCGGCTGCACGACGATCGGTTTGATCGGCGTGATCTGAGGCTTCAGCTCGGCTACGTTCTTGACCGGTGCGATGGCGACCCGCGGGGGAGGGAGGGGCGCTTTGCCGCCGCCACCTTTACCACTCGGCGGAGCGGCGTTCGATGAAGTTGCCAAAGCGATCGCGAAAGTTGCCGAGGCCGCGAGCGAGCATACGAGCTTCTTCATGGCGGATACCCTTTCGGAGTAAGAGGAAATCGGATCGCTGTGAGATAGGTTTAGGCCAGTGTTTCTGGCTTCCGAGCGATGTCGCGATCCGACAGTAAAGAAACAGGCTGCTCGGCAAAACTTGCGCGGAGAATTGGCGGAAAAGTGAGGGGAGAATAAGCCTGAGGGTCAGCGCAACAATCCCTGGGGGATCGGGCCCCCACCAATCGAGGCGCTCATGGTGGGGCTTGGGGCCTTGCAATCTCGGTTCTGCAATTTGCAATCGACTTCACACCGCCGCCAAATTGCCGTTCGCATCAAACGTCACGTCATACGGCCCTTTGAGCACGTCGAAGTCGGTCATTGATTTCAGGTCTTTCAGGCAGGCTTCGCTTACTTCCACGTCTTCAAGCATCAGCGTGTTTTTGATGTGCATCACGCGGGCTTGTTCGGGCGATCGGCTGCCGATGATGTTCAACGCGGCATCGAGCACTTCGCGGTCGCTGTCGAAGTGGACGGCGATGTTCGCGCCTTCGGGGTAGCCGCTCGTCACGCAGTTGATGCGGGTGACGTTGTAGTCCATGCCCTTGACGAGCCGTGTCGTGCAGAAGTCAGCGAAGCCGATGCCGCAGGCGTTGCCGTGGGTGTGCTCGGTCAGGCCGCGCAGGAAGATGTAACGCATCGTCGGCTGATTGGTGACGGTATCGGATCGCAGTGCGCGCTTGCGGCCAACGACGTTCGTGTCCATGCCGCTGCCGGAGATGTCCTTGCCGATCTCGTCGATGATGAGCAGGTCGGCCTCGTGAAAGGGCAGTCGGCCGAGCCATTCCTTGGCTTTGGCAAGCAGGCGTTCCTCGGTCGGCTCGAAGTCGGCGGGCAGGGCGGCGGCGAGCAGGGCGGTCTCGTCGTAGCCGTTCTCCACCGTCGCCAGGCCGAACGCGATCGGGGCCTTCGCACGCATCACTCGGCTGACGGCACGCACGACTGGATCGTAGGGTTGTTCGAGCAAGACGCGATGGTAATGGGCGGCACCATGGCGCTTGCCCAGGCCGATCATCATCATTTTGAGCAAGCCGCTCTCGACCAGGCCAGCGTAGCTCGTGTGCGGCTTGACGCGGGCAACGACGCCGATGTGGTCGGCTTGTGAGGCGTTCTTATCGAGGTAGACCGGCCAACCTTCGGGCGTGTCGCCGACGTGGATGACATCCATCGACGAGCGGATCGGTGCCCCGACGTACTCCTCGGTGATGCCATAGGTTTGCAGGACGCCGATCTGTCCCTCGGCCGTCGCCCCGCCGTGGCTGCCCATCGCGGGTACGAGGTAGGGTAGGGCGCCGAGGTCGCGCAGGTACTGCACGGTGCTCTTGAGGATGAGCGCGATATTGGCGATGCCTCGGCTGCCGGCCGTCAGCGCGACCGATTGGCCGGGCTTGATCTTCGTGCCCAGGTTGAGCTTGCCGAGCACATCGCGGATTGTCGCCGGGATGTGCTCAACGCGCTGCCGCGGGAATTTTTGACGAAGTCGAAGCATGCGAGGATAGGTTGACATGGGGTGGGGTCCTAATTTAAAGATTTGAACTCCGCGGTGCTGCGGAATTCTTTATGAACCAGAGTCTATCTGTAGCAGACGTTCGATAATTCGCGATTCAGAGTTCAGGCGGAGAAAACGGATAGTGACATCGGCAATCTGTGACAACGGAATCAATCGACCGTTCACCAGCTCAATATGTTCCGACCTGATGTTTTTTCGAGGATGGTACAGCGGCACCAAATTCCCTGTTCTTGGGTCGATAGAGGCGATATCTGTGCCTTTTCTCATGCTGCATGGTACGCAAGATAACGCCAGGTTATCCTCTTCGGTCAATCCACCATGCTTCTCCGCGATGCTGTGATCGATACACATGACTCGTTATGGAATACCCGTCCGGAATCAAGCAATATTCACATTGGTCATTGGCACGAAGGCGAACGATACGGCGAAGCCCCAGTATGCCATAGGTTTCGCTCACGACGGGCGCTGCTCCTTCCGCTTTCTCGCCGCCGCGATCTTTACCAACCGAACAAGGTGCTCGACGTACTCAAAGTGCTCCTATTTCTCGCTGTCCCTCGGGAGTCAGTCCGGATCGTCGATTTTTTTCGAGAAGTTCGTTGATCCTCTCTTCAAATTTGGGAGAAGCACGTAGCGGCATTATTTCCTCGGCAGTCGGGCGATTTCCGAGCTTTTTCAGGATATCATTGAGTTCGCCATAAACGGGCTCCGTGCGACCTTGCCAGGAAGTGATTCCCGTTTCAATACTATCCGGCATGACTGACTCGATTGGCTTCATTCTCGCGGCAAGATCGTCGGTTACGTCTACAGTAATCTACATTTCCGCACCTTCGGTAAATCGATGTTTTTATTTTAGCTGAAACGTATTCGAATACCAGCTACGGCGACCGCACTAGTGCTCTGTCACAGCTTAAATGCAGGATGTTTGGTTTATGAGCCGGAAGCGTAAGCGCCGGTCTGGCATAACCATCCGTCGCGTACGCTTCCGGCTCGTACCCGATATCTTAGGGTTGACAAAGCACTGGAGGTACACGGATTTTTCCGTAGGCCTGGTATCCAGGCCCGACCTGCATGGAAAAAATCGCGTGGCCACAGTATATCAGACTGTCAAGAACGTAGCGTTATCCGGAGGGGTGGCAGAGCGGCCGATTGCACCGGTCTTGAAAGACAATCCGCCAGTTTACTACTCGCCCTCAGAAAACACATAAAACCCTGGAAAAACCAAGGTTTTCGCAATTCTCGGCGTTCCGCCGAAACGGTTCAAAACGTCTCGAAATGAGCCCTTCCGGTAGTAAATACTACCGCGCGCGAATTCGCCGTTCGCAGCGTTCAAGTGGTCCATGCTTTGAATCCGCTAGCGTTCCCGTCCGTGACGAATTTTCGCAAGCAATCGGCGAATCGGGTAGTCGCGATTGAGCGTCACGATGGAATTCAAGGCGAACTGGCTGTTGTCCAAGCCCGTAGCAATGCGATGGGATCGTGGCAATCGGGCGTGTCAGTGCCGAGATAGGACACTTCAAAGGATTCGCTGAAGTTCAACTCAGTCGAGGATTTCCTAAAGACGGACTGCGGAGTTGCCGCTAAACTCAGAATCGATAATTCAGGTCATCGTGGGTTCGGAATACTCCCAGATATTTTGAAGGGCCCGCATGGACGTTTTTTTCGCACATTCGGTGAAGCATCAGCCTGAATCGCAATGGCAAAGGCTGCATGAACATTTGGCGGCAGTTGCTCAATTTGCCGAAGAACGTGCCAAGTCGGCATGCGCGTCGGACGCCGAGTTTGTGCAAGCTGCTTTTGCGGCGGGCTTGCTACACGATCTGGGAAAATACCGACCCGAATTTCAAAGATACATCGCGGGGAAGCCACCTCTAGGCAGCAAGAACCATAGCCAGGCGGGCGCCGCCAAGGCATTCGCCGCTCGCCATGCACCTATCACGTTTGCCATCGCGGGGCACCACATTGGCCTGCCGGAATTCCAAGAACTAAAAGA
>SIAQ01000162.1 GCA_009697105.1 Gemmataceae bacterium
TCCCTTCTTGATAAAATCCGGCCTCGCCGACACGCCGACGCCGATGCCTTGGTTCGACAACAAACCGCTACAGCTTGAGTTTAGTTGAGTAAGATAAATCACGTAATTCTGTTAGGCGAAGGACGTACCGTGGAAATCGAGGCTAGGTCTGAAAATATGGATGCCGAATTGGTATTCGCATAATATCGGAGACGCAGGATGCAGGCCAATGTGAAAACGACGGCAAAACGGGATATTACTTTCACCACGGCGAGGTATCGAAGACGGTGCCCTGGGTGAGAATCACGGGACGCCAAGCGTTGAAGAGCCATCCGTTGCCATCGTCGAAACGAATAGCGACCATGCTGGCCCGCTCACCACCCACGGGATAATAGCGAGCGCCGATTGTGAAGGCTGTTCCATCTCGCGTTACTCGAAACCCTGCAGCTGTTAGCGCCTCCACCGCAATCGCTGCGATTGCTGCCGGGGTGAATTGCGGCGTATACGTAATGTTGAGGCCGAAAAATGAGTTTCCATGTTCATCCGTCAGCGTAAGACGCATGGGCATCGAGATGTTCAAATTCGACGGAACGTTCCCCAGAGGCGCAAAATCGATTCGCGCTGAGTTTTCTAAAGCAACCTGCAGATACACCGTCGCTGCCGCATAGCTCACGCCGTCGAAGACGCTGACGGTGAAGCTGTCGGCGCCGGTGTAGTCGTCGGTCGGCAGGTAAACGAAGTCGCCGTTGCCGTCGCGCGTCACGGTGCCGTGCGACGGTTGCGTAAACGCCGGGCCGCTGGCGGCGGCGATGCTGCAACTGCCTTCGGTGGACATCGCGTTCACCAGCACCTTATCTTCGCTGATGACGACTTCCTGGTAGTTGTCGGTCTTTGCCAGCACGGGGCTGACGGCCAGCCCGCTCTCGATGATCGTGACGTAGACTGTCACCGTGCCGCTGTCAGCGTAGCCGTCGGTGACGTGGTAGGTGAAGCTGTCGGTTCCGGCGTTCGGCCCGGACGCATAGTAGGTCGGGTCGGGGATGCCGCCGAGCGTCGGATACGTGTCGATGACGACGCTCAGGCCGTCGCCATCGACGTCGGTGGCGTTGATCGGCAGCGATGCGAGCGACAGGTAATTGTTGGCTAACACGGTGTAGTACAACGTCGTGCCAATGACCGGGGCGGTATTGCCGATGTTGATCGTGACGGTTTTGGTGGCGCTGTCGGCGATGCCGTCGTTCACTTTGTAGGTGAACGAGTCGGTGCCGACGTAATCAGTGTCGGTGACGGTGTAGGAGTAGGTCGTGCCGTAGGGGTCCAACGAAAGCGTGCCGTGCGTCGGACCACTCACGATGGTGGGGGTAAGGACATCGCTGTCGGCATCGGCCGCGAAATCGCCCACGGACATCAGCGGCAGCGTTCCGTTAGGCTTGACTTGAAGTGTGAAGTCATAAGCTGTCGGGCCGGCATTGGTGACATCTATCGATGCCGTCACGCTGTCGGAATCGATGCCGTCGGTCACCGTGTAATCGAAGGACTCGGTATAGGCCGTGCTGGCGGCAGCTTGAAAGTTGAACGTGCCGTCATCGTGAATTGTGACGATGCCGCCGGAAGCGAGAGTGAATGCCTGCGTGCCTCCATAGTAGGTTTCGCCATTCACGACGGAGATGGAGAGCGAACTGCCGATATCGTTGCCCAGCAGGCCATCGCCCGCTGAGGCGACGTCGAGCGTGTGATCGTGGATCACGCTGAACATATCGTCGACGCCTGTTACCGAAGGCATGGCGCGATCCTCAAGCTTTTCAAGACGAGGCCGATAGGATCGCCGCTTGGCGCGCGCAACGACTCTCTCTCTCTGCGAGAATAATTTGGAAACCCAGGGTAGGTAATGGAACACAAGGGACTCCTTGTGATAGGCAAAGTGCGGACGTAACGCTTATTTGGTAATGATCCTAGCGGAGCAGCCAAAATTTGGCAAGAGGTCTTGGCGGTTATTATTGAAATATTTTCGCGCTCGTAGCTTTGACCCCCACCAATCGCTGCGCTCATGGTGGGGCTTGGGTGGTTTCATTCATGCCTCCGATTTACATCTCATCCAGCAGATGGCCGAGTTTGTCTTTCTTGGTTTTGAGATAGCGGGCGTTGTTTTCGTTCGCCGCGACCTGGATTGACACGCGTTCGACGATGCGTAGGCCGTAGCCGTCAAGGCCGACGACTTTGCGCGGGTTGTTCGTCAGCAGGCGGATGTCGCGGATGCCGAGGTCGTGGAGGATTTGGGCGCCGATGCCGTATTGGCGGAGGTCGGGCGGGAAGCCGAGGCGCTGGTTGGCTTCGACGGTGTCGAGTTTCTCTTCTTGTTGGAGTTTGTAGGCCTTGAGTTTGGGCAGCAGTCCGATGCCTCGGCCTTCTTGACGCATGTAGATGACGACGCCCCGGCCGACCTCGGCGACCTGGGCCATCGCCTGGTGGAGTTGCGGGCCACAATCGCAAAGCATGCTGCCGAGGATGTCGCCGGTCAGGCATTGGCTGTGGATGCGAACGAGGATCGGCTCGGTCTGAACGGGAATGACACCGTTGACTTCGACGCCGACGCCGCCCAGGCAGAGGGCCAAATGCGGTTCGATATCGACGATGGAGGAGTAGGGGATGAGGTCGAATTCGCCGAAGCGCGTTGGTAGCTTGACGACGAGTTCGCGATGGATGAGCCGTTCGCGCGATCGGCGGAATTTGATGAGGTCCTCGATGGTGCACATCTTGAGGCTGTGCTGTTTGCAGAAATCCCGCAGGAACGGCAAGCGGGCCATCGTGCCGTCGGGATGAACAATTTCGCAAATGACGGCGGCTTCCTTGAAGCCTGCCAAACGTGCGAGATCGACGCTGCCCTCGGTGTGGCCAGCGCGAACGAGGACGCCGCCGTCCTTCGCACGGAGTCCGAAGACGTGGCCTTTGCCTCGAACGAGATCGGTCGGCTTGGCGTTGTCATCGATAGCGACGGCGACGGTGCGAGCGCGATCGAACGAACTCGTGCCCGTAGTGATGCCATAACGTGCATCGATCGATTGCGTGAACGGCGTTTGGCCTTCGAGGTTGGAACCCGTGACGACTTCAAGGTTCAGGCGGTTGCAAATTTCCGCCGACATCGCCAGGCAGACGATGCCGCAACCGTTACGCATCATGAAGTTGACGTGATCGGGCGTCGCACATTGAGCGGGGACGATGATGTCGCCCTCATTCTCGCGGTGCTCGTCGTCCACGAGCACGACCATGCGCCCGGCCCGTAGATCGGCAATGGCGTCGTCAATCGAGGAGAATTCTTCCGAGCTCGGCATTTCGTTTGCTCCTTGTGTGTACTACTATCATTCTACGGCGATTGCGAATCGGGACACAGATCAAGTGTGTTGAACTAATACGACAGCGCTACATCGTATCCTGTAGCTGAATTCGTGAGAATTCGGCCTTCCCTCGTTTGCCCAAGTCGTCCGAATTCTCACGAATTCGGCTACAATGCGGGCCAAATTCTCGATCTAGCGCTGTCGTATTAACACGTTTCGGGTCTGTTGCTTCGATCTGGAAACAACAAATTTGAATGCTGACTTCGGGGTAATCTTGTGCTCAGCGTTCTCCTATGGGGACAACCGTATACAGTGCATCAGCCAACGCACCCATCCGCCTGCGCTTTTGGTCAACACGTCCTCGGTTGCCATAAGCTGGCAGATGATACCTATGCATCTGACGGCAGATTCATGATAGGCCAGATGCGTAAGGTGAAGGAATTATTAGGCCGAATTTGGGATTCGACGTATGGGGCCCCTAAGACTTGAGGTGGACATGCATCCTTGACCTAGTTGGAGTCAAGCGCAAAGTAATCGGGAGGAAGCAGCCCCGCATTCAGTTTTGTACGCAGGATGCCAATCCAGACGGTATGAAAATCATGAAAAATGCCCGCATCAACGCGCGTCCAATCATGTAACGGCATAAGACAATCTCCGCGAATTTCGACCTGTGCCTGCTCTTCCTCATACTACCAGATGAATCAGCGGACGCATATCACCGCCTCATCTCACCTCATCCAACGCCGCCAGCACGCGGTCGATCTCGGCGGGCGTATTGTAATGAACCATGCCGAGCCGTAGGAAGCCGTTCGGTTCCAATCCGAGTTGCTCGGAGACTTCGAGCGCGTAGCTGTTGCCTGCCCAGGCGAATATCTGCCGACTCGCCAAATGCTCGGCAAACTTCTGCGGCGTCACGTCCTTGGCGGTGATCGAGATTGTCGGCGCGCGTTCGGCGACGCGCTTCACGTCGCGGATACCAAGCACGCGGAAGCGCGGCCGCGCCGCTAGTCCATTAAGTAATCGTTCGCTCAATGTTTTCTCGTAATCGCGAATCGCCGACATCGCGTGCACGATGCGCGCTCGGCGATTCGCATTCGGCGGCGCGAGGTCGGCGAGATAATCGACCGCGGCAACGACGCCTGCCAGGCATTCGTGGTTCTGCGTGCCGGTCATCCATTTGCCCGGCAACTCCATTGACGACGGCCTTACCTTGTAGCACGGCAGCGTTTCGAGCAATTCGCGTCGCCCCCACAGGATGCCGACGTGTGGACCGAAAAATTTGTAAGCCGAGCACGCCAGAAAGTCGCAACCGAGCGATTGCACGTCAATCGGTCCGTGCGGCGCGTAGTGAACGGCATCGAGGAACACCGTCGCGCCGGCTTGCTTCGCTTCGCGAGTGATCGTTGCGACATCGTTGATCGTGCCGACGCCGTTCGACGCCAGGCCGACGGCGACCCATTTCGTTTTGTCGGAAATCTGCCTGCGGAAGCTGGCGAGATCGAGCGTGCAATCGTCCTTGTTGACGCTGATCCAGCGCACCGTCGCGCCGGCATCGCGCGCGGCCAAGACCCACGGCGACACATTCGCATCGTGATCGAGCCGGGTGACCATGACCTCATCGCCTGGCTTCAAAACCTTCGCGACCGATCGGCTCAAATGAAACGCCAGCGACGTCATGTTGTTGCCAAAGAGGATCTCGCCCGGCGACGGCGCGTTGAGGAAATCCGCCATCGCCTGATGAGCGGCATCGGTGACGCGGTCCGATTCGACACTCGTCGCAAAGACGCCGCCGTGGTTGGCGTTGGTGTGCGCGAGGTAATGCACAATGGCGTCGATGACGCGCTGTGGAACCTGCGTGCCGGCGGGACCATCGAAAAAGATCGCGCCAGCGTGATTGGTGAGGGCAGGGAACTGGGAACGTGTCTGGTTAAAAGCTGTCATGAAAACAATCCTGATTGCAATTTTTGTGAAAAGATAGCATATGCAAAGTACGAGGAGCGAATCGCGAAATACGAAGAAACTCGCACACGATTTCGCTCTTCGACCTTTGCCTTTTCTTGCCCGCCGACTCGCCGTAATACAACGTCGTGGCCGCTATACTTCGGGAAGTTGAGATTGTCGCATTTTCAGAGCCTGAGCGCCAGCGAAGGGCCGCGTGGTGCCCTTCGCTGGCGCTCAGGCTCTGACCGGACGAATTCATCCGCTCGAAGTATAGCTCCGGCATGACTCACGTCGTCGGTTGCCATAAGCTTGCCGATGAAACCTATGCAGTTGACGGCAGGTTCATGATTGGTCAGATGCGTAAGGTAAAGGATTTACTGGGCCGTATTTGGGATTCAACGTACGGATCCCCTAAGACTTCGAGTTGACATGCATCCTTAATGAACGCATTCGGCAAACAAGGAGGAAAAACGCCTAGCCATCAACTATTGACGTTATTCGACATATAACCGGACAGTAGTGATCTCAAATATCTCGGCGAACACGGCGCTTCACGGCGTTGATCACTTCATCGAGCTTGGACAGAAAACGCGAGCGGTCCTTCGGCGACATCGGCGCCGGGCCGCCGGTGATCGTGCCGTCTTGGCGGAGGTCGTTCATCAGTTCGCGCATGGCGAGCGCTGAGCCAATGTCGGATTCGGTGAACGGATTGCCGCGCGGATCGAGCACGCGTGCCTCCTTTATCAGACAGCGTGCCGCCAGCGGGATGTCGGCGGTGATGACGATATCGCCCAGGCCCGCTTGCTCGGCGATCCAGTCATCGACGACGCCGAATCCTGCCACTTCCTTTAACTCGATCAACGCGTCGGTTGGCGTACGCATGAACGTCCGGGAGACAACGAGCACGCGCACCTCATATCGGCGGGCAACGCGATAGACCTCGTCCTTCACGGGGCAAGCGTCGGCATCGATGTAGATGATGTGCATGGCGGGAGCTTTCAGCTATCAGTTATCAGCCAGAAAAAAACACCCGTTCGATCAGGCTGACGACTGATATTTGATTATTATGGAAAAGGCCTGTGATACGAATGCCCGATCAACTTAGCATGCCAAAGCATCACGAGTTCGTTACATTTTCCATCAGCAGTTGTTGCATGAGTCGAGTTTCACTGGCCACTAGCCACTACTGCGAAGGCTATTCTATTGGAGGCACGAACGATGTTATCTTGCCGAGTGCGGAAGGTTGTGGCGTTGGCCGTATTGGCATGGCTTGCGGTCGCCTCATCGGTGTTGGCGCAGGTTGACTTCAACGTCCTCACGGCGGAAGCAGACAAAGTCCCGCCGCGGAAGATGCTGCACGCCTATCTCATCGGCGAGTCGCAGAAGCACTTCGGCGCTCGCCGGCTCGAGGTCGCCAAGCTTGCGACGCCGGACGATGTGCGCAAACGCCAGGCGATGCTGCGCGAACGCCTGCTCGCCGCCCTGGGCGAGTTCCCCGCGAAGACGCCGCTCAATCCGCAAATCGTCGGCAAGGAGCAGCGCGACGGGTATCGAATCGAGAAGCTCATCTACGAAAGCCGACCAAACCACCACGTGACGGCAACGCTCTATCTGCCCGATGGCAAAGGGCCGTTCCCCGGCTGCCTCATGCCGATCGGCCACAGCAACAACGGCAAAGCCGCTGAGTACATCCAACGTGGCTCGATCCTCCTCGTCAAGAACGGCATTGCGGTACTGACCTATGATCCGATCGGGCAGGGCGAACGCAAGCAGCTACTCGACGGCCTCAACAAAGCGGCCATTCCGAACTCCACCAACGAACACACGTTGGTTCATGTCGGCGCCATGCTCGTCGGCCAGGGCACGGCGACGTATCGCATCTGGGACGGCATCCGCAGCCTCGACTACCTCGCCAGCCGACCGGAGATCGACGCGACCCGCCTCGGTTGCACCGGCTGTTCCGGCGGCGGGACGCTGACATCGTATCTGATGGCCCTCGACGACCGCATCGCCTGTGCCGCCCCATCGTGCTATATCACCACGCTCGAACGCTTATTTGCGACCATCGGCCCGCAAGACGGCGAGCAAAACATCACCGGCCAGGTCGCGCTCGGCATCGAACATGTCGACTTCATCACCATGCGAGCGCCGCGGCCGACGCTCCTCGCCACGGCAACGCAGGACTTTTTCGATATCCAGGGAAGCTGGACCAGCTTCCGCGAAGCATCGCAAATTTATGGTATCCTCGGCCATTCGGAGCGTGTCAACCTTGTCGAGTACAACACGAAGCACGGCTACCCGAAGCCGCAGCGCGAAGCGGTGACACGCTGGATGAGCCGTTGGCTGCTGGGCAAGGACGTGCCGATTGTCGAAACGCCATTCAAGACCGCCAAGGACGCAGACCTCATGTGCACGCGTAGCGGCCAGGTACTTGAAGACTTCAAGGGTAAATCGGTGTTCAACATCATCGCCGAGTATGAACAAACATACGCGAAAACCCGTACCGATCGGCTCGCGAAACAGGCGCCGGACACGACGCGTAAAGAGATCGCCAGCCTGCTCGCAATTTCGCTCAATGATATTCGCGACGCCAAGATGGCGACTGTTGGCAAAGCAGAGAACGTTGGAAAAATGTCGTTCAAGCGGATGATTTTCGAAACGGAGCCTGGCATCCGCCTGCCAGCGATCTATTTCCACACCGGTGCTCCGGCAACTGCGCGAACGCCACTCACCATCTATTGCAACGGGGTAGGCAAAACGTCCGATCTATCGGCCATCGAACGCCTGCTCAACGCCGGCCAAGATGTGGTTGCGCTCGACCTGCGCGGCATGGGCGAAGTCGCGCCAGGCGTGCCGAGCGCCAAGCCTGGGCATTTCGGCAATGACTATAAGGAGACGTTCCTCGCCCTGCACTTGAATCGCCCGTTGCTCGGCCAACGCGTTTTTGATTTGATTTCGGTCAGTAACGCACTGCAGGGAAAGGACACCACATCAAGGCCTATTCACTTAGTCGGCGTTGGTTCCGCTGGCCCGATCGTGCTGCACGCCGCCGCGCTCGACCGACGCATCACATCGACAAGCGTGGAAGATTCAGTACTGTCCTGGGCGGCGGTCGTGCGGTCACCGATCAACTATAATCAGATGACTAACGTCGTGCCCGGAGCGCTGAAGGTGTATGACCTGCCCGACCTGGCGTCCCTGGTGGCTCCGCGACGCCTAAAGGTGACTGCCGTCGATCCCCAAGGCGGCGCGATCCCATTGGCGACGCTGCAAGACGCCTATGCCAGCGCTCGTGGTGCGTACGCTCAACAAAAGGCCAACGATCGTCTATTACTCGGACGCTGACCGACGCAAGCGATTCTTGACTGCATTAAATTCAAATGGCCGCGTGGTGGAATGGCAGACACTGGGGACTTAAAATCCCCTGGGAGGTAACTCCCGTGCCGGTTCGAATCCGGCCGCGGCTATTGACTTACGACGATTCTACACCAGATGGGAAAGGCCTGACCTACCAAATACCTACCACGGCA